>DXLY01000055.1:0-3655 GCA_019414465.1 Collinsella sp. | reverse complement strand
GTATTCGCGCCGGCGGTACATGGCGGTTTGCCTGGCGCCGACGGTTGTTGTGACGACAGCATTTGCCCTGGGGTTTGCGTTCTCGGACTATCCGCTGCTGTGCTACCTGGCGGCTGGTCTGCACTTGTCGGGCTGTGTGGGCGATTGGTATTACGTGCGGACCATCCTGCGCGACCGCCGTATCGTCGCCTGCGAGGATACGTCCTTTGGCGTGCGCTTTTTCGCAAAGTAGTCTTTTTGGGACGGGGCTATTTTAGCTGCCATGATGTCGGGGTGAGTTTTCTGGGACGGGGATGTCGATGAAGTCGTTGTTGCTGCATGCGTGCTGTGCACCATGCTCGCTTGAGCCGGTTCGCCTGCTGCGCGAGGAGGGGTTTGAGCCCACGATTTGCTGGACCAATCCCAATATTCAACCGCGCGATGAATGGCGGCGGCGTCTGGACGAGCTGCGCCGGTGGTGTGCCGATGGCGACATCGAGCTCATCGAGGCGGGGGAGGACCGCGAGCGCTGGGAGGCCGGCGTGGCCCCGCTGGGTGCCGATCGGCCCCGTCGCTGTCGCTCGTGCTATGCCCTGCGCTTGGCCGAGGCGTGCCGCGTGGCCCAGGAGCGCGGGTTTGAGTTTGTGGGCACGACGCTCGCCGTCTCGCCGTATCAGCTGTTCGATACCTGCAATGATGTTTTGGAGCGTCTGGCTGCCGCCCGCGGTCTCACCCCGGTGATTCGCGATTTTCGCCCGTATTATCCCGAGGCTACGCGCCGTTCGCGTGAGCTGGGCATGTATCGGCAGAATTACTGCGGCTGCCGTTTCTCGGCGGTCGAGGCGGCCATGGACCGCGCTCGCATTCGCGACGAGCGCAAGGCTGCCAAAAAGTAGTTCATTTGGGACGTCAGCCTGCTAGGATGTAGGGCGGACTTTAGCTATATAAGGAGAATCCGACGTGTCTATGCGTACCGATGATTTTGACTACAACCTTCCCGAGGAACTGATCGCCCAGGCTCCCGCCGAGCCGCGCGACTCCTGCCGCCTGCTGGTGGTGGATCGCAAGGGCTCCCAGGCGGGAACGCCGCTGGAGCATGGCGGCACCGTTGAGCACCGCATCTTCCGCGACATCATCGACTATATCGAGCCGGGCGATGTGCTCGTCATCAACCAGACGCGCGTGATGCCGGCCCGTCTTATCGGTCGCAAGGCTGGCTCGGGCGGTGTGGTCGAGACGCTGCTGCTCAAGCGCCGCGAGGATGTTGACCCGCTGGGCCATGTTTGGGAGTGCTTGGTCAAGCCGGGCAAGCGCCTGAAGCCCGGTGCCCAGATTGAGTATCGCGCCGGTGGCGCCCATGCGCCCGAGGGGGCTCCCGTGGTGCTGACGGCCGAGGTCATCGACTTTGTCACCGATAGCCGTGGTGGCCGTCTGGTGCGCTTTGAGCCGGTCGGTTGCAATGCCGCCGGCGACCCGCGCACGCTCGACGAGGCCATCCATGCGGCCGGCCACGTGCCGCTGCCGCCCTACATTACCGATTACGAGGGCGACCCCGAGAAGTACCAGACCGTCTACGCCATGAAGGAGGAGCACTCGGCTGCCGCTCCTACGGCGGGTCTGCACTTTACTCCCGAGCTCATGGCCGCTATCGAGGCCAAGGGCGCGAAGTTTGCCGCCGTCGAGCTCGAGGTGGGCATCGATACCTTCCGCTTGGTGGAGGAGGACGACCCTACGCAGCACGTCATGCACACCGAGCGCTACCACGTGTCGCAGGAGGTTGTCGACGCCGTGCATAAGGCGAAGGCCGAGGGTCATCGTGTGATCGCCGTCGGCACCACCGCGGTGCGCTCGCTCGAGAGTGCGTTTGACGCGGACGCGCCGGTGTTCGATCCGGCTGTGACGGCGCGCTATTTTGAAGGCCGCGAGGACGGTGCCGACACGCTCGGCCGCGGCGACATCGTGGCGCGCGAGAACGCCACGACGCAGCTTTACCTCATGCCCGGCTCGACCTATCACGTGGTCGACGCGCTGATCACAAACTTCCACGTGCCGCGCTCCACGCTCATGATGCTCGTGAGCGCGCTTGCCACCCGCGACCAGATCATGGATGCCTACGCCGCTGCTATCGAAGAGCGCTACCGCTTCTTCAGCTTTGGCGACGCGATGCTCATTTTGTAGGTTACGGCGTTTTACAAACGCCGTAACCGGCCGACGCTGCAAACCCCCCTAAGCGGCAATCTGATGTTCAATCGTCGGGCATGACCAGAAGGTCAATGCCCCCCTCTTTCACGTCACCTTGCTCGCTTAGGGGCGTTTTCGCTGACTTTGCCAAAGCATCGGCAGGCACTCATTGGGGACGTACTTAAATGAGTGCCTGCAGAATGAGAGTGGATAATCTCCCGTTTTTGGCCTGCTTGGGGGCTCAAAGTGGGAGATTATCCACTCTCGTCATTGGGCTAGTCGTTGGGGACGTTCTTGTTTGACTAGTCGTTTAAGAACGTCCCCAATGACTACTTGCTTGCGAACAGCCAGACTAGGATGATCGCCAGGATTGCGGCGACGATGCAGACGATGGCGCCGGTGAATTTGATGCGTGAGTCGCGGGTACGTTCGCGCACCGCGTCCTCGGTGGCCTCGAGCTGGGCGACTTCTCGCTCGGTCTCGGCGTGTTCGGCTTTGTCTCGGGCCAAGGATCCTGCAAGCGACTCAGTGATCTCTGGGTGGTCGTGCACTTCGGTCGCCTGTTCGATGATCGACTGCGCATGTGCGGCATCTGCTTGGGCGTTGGCGATGCTCTGCTCCTGGTCGCGGCGTGCCTTGTCCTCGGCAGTGATCTTCTCGCGCAGTTCGCGCTGACGAGTCGCGGCGGCTGTCTTCGCCGTCTGCAGCTCGTCGCGCGCGGCATCGGCTTCGGTCGTCACGGCTTGGTGCGCGCGTTTTGCGTCGGCGATAGGGGCTTGAGCCTGCTCGACGGCCTGCTCGGCTGCGGCAAGCGAGTGCTCAAGGTCGGCGGTGATGCGCGGGACATCTTCTTCGGCTTTACGCAGGGCATCTGCCGTGTCGGAAATCTGCATCGAGAGCTCGCTGGTGCGCACCGTATAGTTGGCGGGATTTGCCGAGGGATTGCGTTGCAGCTCGGCATACTCATGACGCAGCGTCTCGAGCTGGGCGCGCGTGGCGTCGACGGTTTGTTGTGCGGCGGCAATGCCGGCGTCTCGCTCTGCCTTCACCTTGTCGCGGATGCGCTTGGAATCCTCAAGACGTCGAACGAGGCGGTTGCCGGTCTCGCGTGAGCTCGCCTCGCGGGCCTCCACGGCGTCGAGCGCGGCCTTCAGACGGAGCTCAGTCGCGTCATCCTCTGTCTTCATTTGTTCGAGCTGACCCTTGAGCTCTGTCGCTTTGGAGGCGTGGGCATCACGATCAATCTCGGCGGCCGCTGCAGTCTTTTGGGCCGTGGCAATCGCCTGGCGCTGGTCGGCGACGATCTGGTCGTAGCGGCCTGCGATATCCTGGCGCGTCTCGAGTTCCTCGGCCTGGTCGGCAATGCGCTGCTCAAGTTCGGCCAGGTGGGCACGGGCATCGGCAAGTGCCTTTTTCGCGGCGTTCATCTCGCGCATGGCCGAGGCGCCCTGGGCGATAAAGGTGCCCACGGCGTTCGCGGTGTTCGAAACGGCGG
>DXLY01000054.1:7370-11888 GCA_019414465.1 Collinsella sp. | reverse complement strand
CAGAAAAGCCTGCTGCGTGCGGGTCGACCGCATCGGCGCCAATCGTGGGATGCTCGAGCTGCAGAAACGAGGGCATGGCGCTGCCCTGGTCGGCAACCGGAGTCTCGCCGGGTACAAAGGTCGAGGCCGCCTCGGCGGCCTCCTCTTCCTCGGCGTCAACGTCAGCGTCGGCCACGGCGTCTTTCATCGCTTTGACGGCATCCATCATGGAGTCCATGACGGCGTCGAGCTCTTCTTCCGAAGAAACCTCGATAGGGCCCGCAGCTTGCGGAGCAGCATCCTGTACGGGGTGGTCGTCCTGAGCGGGCGCATCGTCGTTTTGCTCGCCTGCATCTTCGGCGCCGGGGGTTTCCGCCGTAGCGCTTTCGTCTAAGATGGGGTCGTCGAGGCCAATATCATCGCAGGTCACAGCGTCAGCATCTGCAGTGACGTCTGCGGAATCATCAATATGCTGTTGAGTCTGGGGGTCCAGCTCGTCTGTCATAGGCATGTGCTCCTCATCGTTGTTTGTCACCCTATGATAAAGTCTCGCGCCGACATCCCGCGCGCTGCAGCAAAGTTTCAAAACGTGTTCGATGGCTCGCGTCGATAGCAAAAACTCGGCCACTTTATCCAGTTTGTACTTGACAATCCCTTCGCCGAAAGACGTTATGCCGTTCGCCTGCCGAGGCCTTTTCTTTTCACTTGAACCCGTTAAAGTTGCATTTCAGCTTTTGTCGCGTTTATTTGGATGCGCGCAGTCGGCGGGTGCGCCCGTCGCGATTTGAAAGGACTTTATATGGGACTTTTCACTGGTAAGACCGTGATCGTCACCGGCGGTGGCAAGGCCACGCTCAAGGACGGCTCCGCTGGCTCCATCGGCTACGGTATCGATATCGCTTTTGCCAAGGAGGGCGCAAACCTCGTCATTACCGGCCGCAACGTTGCCAAGCTCGAGGCTGCCAAGGAATCCCTCGAGGCCGAGTACGGCGTCAAGGTTCTGCCTGTTCAGGCCGATGTCTCGGCTGGTCAGGACAACGAGGCCGTCGTCCAGAACGTCATCGACAAGGCTATTGAGGAGTTCGGCCGCATCGACGCCGTCGTCAACAACGCTCAGGCCAGCGCCTCGGGCGTGACCATTGCCGATCACACCATGGATCAGTTTAACCTGGCCATTTACTCTGGCCTGTATGCCACCTACCTGTACATGCAGAAGGCCTATCCGCACCTGAAGGAGACCAAGGGCTCCGTGGTCAACTTTGCTTCGGGCGCCGGCCTGTTTGGCAACTACGGCCAGTGCAGCTATGCCGCCGCCAAGGAAGGCATCCGTGGTCTGACTCGCGTTGCCGCCAACGAGTGGGGCAAGGACGGCATCAACGTCAATATCGTTTGCCCGCTTGCTTGGACCGCCGCGCTCGAGAACTTCCAGGATGCCTATCCCGAGGCGTTCAAGGCCAACGTCCACATGCCGCCGGCTGGCCACTACGGCGACGTCGAGAAGGAAATCGGCCGCGTTGTCGTTCAGCTCTGCGGTCCCGACTTTAAGTATATGAACGGCGAGACCGTCACCCTCGAGGGTGGCATGGGCCAGCGGCCGTAGGGGGTTACGTCTCAGGTTCCGCCGTTCTAACGAACGGCGGACCAGCCGACGCTGCGCGGTCACCAGAGCGACAACTTGTCATTCAAAGAGGACGGCATGACCAGAAGGTCTATGCCGTCCTCTTTTCATGCCAATTTGTTCGCTCTGGCGACCGCTCGCTGACGTTGTCAGAGCATCGGCGTTGCCTTGGCCGTTGGAAATAATCCCAGATGTAGTCGTTGGGGACGTTCTTAAATGACTAGTCGAAAGGGACGCTCTTGCCGGCACCTGGGGACGGTCCCTAAGTGCCGGCAGATTGGGACACTTCTTTGCAAGATGGCGCTGAAGATTGTCCCCGACGACTAGTCGTTTAATGCATCAGTTTCTGTCGAGTCGGTGCTCCTTGCGGGTTGCCCGTATAATGGTTTGCGTATGAACCGCAACCAAGGAGTTCCAGTTTATGGACCAGAGCCTTTTTAAATTCGACCTGATCGCCGAGGACCCGACGACGCACGCGCGCGCTGGCGTGCTGCACACCCCGCACGGCGACATCGAGACGCCGATCTTTATGCCCGTGGGCACCAAGGCAAACGTCAAGGGTATTCCTACCGAGACCGTCAAGCAGCTCGGCGCCCAGATCGTGCTTGCCAATACCTACCACCTGTCCATGCGTCCCGGCGAGGACACCATCGCCGAGCTGGGCGGACTGCACAAGTTTATGAACTGGCACGGCCCCATCCTCACCGATTCGGGCGGTTTCCAGGTCTTCAGCCACAACGACGCCGTCAAGCTCACTGACGAGGGCGTGCGCTTTATCGTCAACGACTACGACGGCCGCCACGTGTTCTGGACGCCCGAGGACAACATGGAAATCGCCATGAAGCTCGGCTCCGACATCTGCATGCAGCTCGATCAGTGCCCCGGCTATCCTGCCACGCGCGCCTACGTCGAGCGCGCCGTGGAGCTGTCAAGCATGTGGGCCGAGCGCTGCTACAAGGCTCACACCCGCGATGACCAGGCACTCTTTGGCATCGTCCAGGGCGGCATGCATCTGGACCTGCGCCTTCGATCGCTGCGCCACCTGGAGGAGTGCGGCGACTTCCCCGGCTACGGCATCGGCGGCTACTCGGTGGGCGAGGACCACGAGACCATGTTCGAGACTCTGGCACCGCTGGTTTCCGAGTACATGCCTAAGCACAAGCCGCGCTACCTCATGGGCGTCGGCAACCCTACCACGCTCGTGCGCGGCGTTGGCGTGGGCATCGACATGTTCGACTGCGTGCTGCCGACGCGCACCGGCCGCATGGGTACGGCGTTCTCCAGTGAAGGTCGCCTTAACTTCCGCAACGCGCGCTTTGCGCACGACGACGGCCCCATCGACCCCACCTGCACCTGCCCGGTGTGCACGGGCGGCTACAGCCGCGCGCTCATCCGTCACATGGTCACGCAGAAGGAGATGCTCGGCGGTATTCTGCTGTCGATGCACAACATCTACTACCTGCTCAACCTTATGCAGCGTGCCCGCCAGGCCATTATCGAGGGCCGTTACGGTGCGTTCGTGAGCGACTGGATGAACAGTCCTGCGGCGGTGGACTACTAAGAGCGGCGCGGGCGCTTGCGGAGCGTGGGCAACGGCAAGGGGCGAGCGCTGGCCGGTCATCACGTTTGCTAACACCGTCTGCGCGACCGCTGACCGATGCCTTGCAAGTGCTTGATGCATCGTGGGTACCATACCGAATAGTTGATGTTCGGGCGGGTGTTTGGCGCATGGCGTCGACCCCGCCCGTTTTTCTTTTTCTCGATAGGAGCACCCATGATTAAGAACGAGAATGTCGAGGGCGAGCTTGCCTACGACGAGACGTACCGCCGTGGTCCCGTGGTCATGCGCGGCCCCATGATTCCTAAGGACAACACCTACGCCAACCTGCTGGCGCCCGAGGAGTCGACCGACTGGCTGCATGCCGATCCGTGGCGCGTGCTGCGCATCCAGGCCGAGTTTGTCGATGGCTTTGGCGCACTTGCCGAGTTAGGGCCTGCGGTGACCATCTTCGGTAGTGCCCGCACGCCCAAGACGGACCCGGCCTACAAGGCGGCGCGCATGGTCGGCCGTAAGATTGCCCAGCGCGGCGTGGCGGTTATCACCGGTGGCGGCCCCGGCATCATGGAAGCGGCCAACAAGGGGGCGGCGAGCGTCAACGGCAAGTCAGTTGGTTTGGGCATTGAACTGCCGCACGAGCAGGGGCTCAACAAATACGTGAACCTCGGTATGGACTTCCGCTACTTCTTTGTGCGCAAGACCATGTTCGTCAAATACAGTTCGGGCGCTATTGTGTTTCCCGGCGGGTTTGGCACGCTCGACGAGATGTTCGAGGTGCTCACGCTGGTGCAGACGCATAAGGTCAAGCGCATGCCGCTTGTACTGGTAGGCAGCGAGTACTGGCAGGGCCTATTCGACTGGCTTAACGGCCCGGTGATGGACGCCGGTATGATCAGCCCGCTCGATCCGGAGCTGGTGCACATCACCGACGACCTCAACGAAGCCGTCGACATCGCCCTGAGCGGGCTGATGTAGGGCGCTGTGACTGTTGTTATAGTAATGTGAACGGCATACTGATGCTATTTAACATCAGTATGCCATCAAAACGGGGTATACTGATGCAAAAGACGAGGCGAGGAGGTCGCGTATGTCTACTGCAACGGTTAAGCCTACGACGGTTCGCATCGAAGAGGGGCTCAAGGAACAGGCGACTGAGTTCTTGGATTCGGTCGGCCTCAGCCTCAATTCCTATCTCAATCTTGCCGTTCGGCAGCTTGTAAATCAGCGAAAGATTCCTTTTGAGATTGTAGGAAGGGCGGAGGTGCCCAACGAGGCGACGAGGCGTGCCATGGTGATCGCCGAGGCTCATGAGTTGGGGATTTTGCCGGACGATAGCCCGTCATTCAACAACGCTGATGAGCTT
>DXLY01000054.1:0-7360 GCA_019414465.1 Collinsella sp. | reverse complement strand
GCTTATGTCATTCCTCGATGAGGAATAGCGATGTTCGAGATTAAAGTCGAGGCTCAATTTAGGGCGGACTACAAACGAACGATGCGCATGCATCCGCAGCTAAAGAGTGAGTTTAAGGCGGCAGTCGCAGAGCTTGCAGCTCACGGCTCGCTTCCCGCGGAATATGGCGCCCATGAGCTTTCAAACCCGGGCGGAAACTACAACGGCCACATCGATTTCCACCTATCCGATGGCTTGGTCGACGTGGTCGTTCTCTACTTACCGCATAAGACTAATCCTGTGATCCGGCTGGTCAGAATGGGCTCGCATGAGGAGCTGTTCCAGGGCCCGCAGGGCTGATTGCCGATTTCTAAGTTGCGGTGGAATAGGGATTGATTGACGGCTAATAAGTCAAAAACAGTCCCTATTTCACCGCAACTGCTGGGGGTACCCCGTTCGTCGCCGCGGCCTCCGGTTCCACTTTTCGCTGAATTTCGCTCAAAAGCTCGGCTGCGACTTCGCTGCTTTTGAAACGAATGCTGCAGTCTTCTTTCTTTGGGAAAGCCAGCAACGGAATAGCTCCGTACCAGACAGTTTCCTCGTCAATCACTGATGCGCACAGGCGTCCTTCGGCTTTGATGAGATAGTTGACGTTCATCTCGGCAAAAATCGCTTTCACGTCATCGCGTGGAGTTGAAGCAATAGAAATCTCAAGGGCAATTCCACGGGTAGCGGCATCCGCGAGTGCAGCGGCGAGCTTTTCAAGGCATGCGGCGGACGCGTAGGGTGCGGCAATAAAAATGCTTTTCGATGCGTTCTCGATGTCATTCACTAAAGCCTCCACGGCTCTTGCCGACCTAACGAGGATGTTTCGATCGTCCTGTCTGTTGTCGTTTGCCGCAAAGACTTCATACCCCAGCTTGGCGTAGGTCTTGAGCCTCTTTTGGTACATGCGCGCGAACATGGGTATCGACAGGTCAACATAGTCGAATATCTCAACCCGCTGTTTGCCCTCGTGGCTTCTGTGTAGCCTACCTGCCTGCTGCGTTATGCTGCCGTCCCAAGATATTGGAGTGGCAATGAGCAAAGTGTCAAGGTAAGACAGGTCGAAGCCCTCGCCCAGAAGACTTTCAGTTGCGACGATGATTCGATGATCATGCTCAAAGCTGGGAAGACTCTTCAGTATTGCTTTTCTTTCTTTGGCGTCGATTTCTCCGGTTAAGAGTATGGGTTCGTGTCCACGGCTTTGAAGTAGCCTGCATAGCTCTTCGGCATGCTTTTTTCTTTTAGATAGCACAAGCGGATGCCGGCCGTTTGATGCGGCCTCGAGGGCGTCCTCGATAATTGCTTCGTTTCTCGCGGCGTGTACACACAGGAGATCGAGAATTTGGTTAAAGGATGCTCCTGGTCCGTAGGTGGGTAATCGAATTCCGGTGAAACGCGGTCTAACAATGCGCTGAATCCCCTGTTGGATTGCTTGCGTTTTTGGATCGACGACATAGCGAACCGGGCCGCAGAGCATCGAGAGTGCCCGCGTGAGTCCGTCCGAACGCTCGGGCGTTGCGGAAAGGCCATATACATATTTGGCAGGAGCGGACTTGAGGACAAGCTCAAGCTGTGGCGCGGCCGCATGGTGGCATTCGTCACAGATGATGAGACTGTAATCGCGAACGAACTCCTTGGCTAATGACTCGCCGGTTTGGGGATCCTTGCCGGATAGCGACTGGAATGAAGCAATGTCGATGAGACGGCTTATGGCGGTCTTGCCTCCTCCGATTTGCCCAATGAGCGGAGGCTGTCTTTTGCTGATTCGTCCCTTTGGGGTTCGGACGGGCTCTCTGTTGTCCGTGATGTCGAGAAATCGTTCGAGTTGGGATTTCCATTGGGCAATGAGCGCAGTTTTAGGAACGATGACGAGCGTTGGAAGACCAATGGCAGCAATAAGATAAGCTCCGATGACGGTTTTGCCGAACCCCGTCGGTGCGGACATGATCCCGTCTTCATAGCTGAGCATCTGTTCAGCGACAATTTGCTGTTCAGGGCGAAGAGTCCCTTTAAATGCCATCGCAATTGGATGGCTCGACTTGCGTTTGTCTGAATAGTGGGCAGAAACGCCGGCTTCTTGAAGCAGCCGCTCAAGTTGAACCTTGCAGCCTCTGGGAATCGCGACGTAGCCATCTCTAAGTTCGCTGAGGTCTATGAACCGCGGTTTGCCGAATACCGATTGATGCATAGATTGTGCGCGGAAGAATTCTGGGTTGGCAAATGTTGCAAGCCTGCGGACTTCCATTTGAGCTGCGGGACTCAGAGATTTTTCGGGGATATAGAGCATATCGGTCTGCGTGACGGACAGCGATGACGGGAAGTCCCGCGGTGTGAGCGGAAGCCGCTTTCGCAGTCTCTGGGAATGTGGCACACCGGTGTTTGCCGCCGCAACAGCTGCTATTCCATGTGACCTATTTTCGATGCTCTCGATCAGATTTTGCACCGTCACGCGCGGGATTAACTGGATTTGCGAAAGGTAAAGCCATTGATCGGGAAAGGGCTCAAATTGCTCGTCAACAAATACGCTGTTCCCTTTTCGCTGCGCTTTTCCTTGAAAAGGCAGCGCTATGAGATTTCCAAAGCCGCCCTCAGGAATGGTGGACTGCGCGGGCAGCATTCGGTCAAATGCTTTGAAGGTGATTGTCTTGTTCAGTATCGCCGCTTCGGTGATAAGGCTGCTTCCAAAATCTCGTGCGGTCTTTGCGCTGACGAGCTCTAGGAAGAAAAACCAGACATGTGCGCCGTCGCCCGATCTCGATCGCTCAACTGCGACATCGATTCCGTGGCTTTTTGCGACATGTCGAATGGCTTTCGTCGCTTCTTTCCAATCGGCTCCGTCAAAATCGATGACCAGGACTTTCGTGTTACTGTCTTTATCGAGCACATATTGGCCTATAACGTCTCGAAGCCTATCGTCATTGCCTCTGAAATGGGCGATGATCGCGGCATCGCTCAACTCGGTGAAGACGCGGCTGCTGCATTCCGTGCATTTGACTCTCTGGTGGCTTGCTTTGGGGCAAATGCCTGACTTCCACTCATTTGCGCAGGCGGGCGTATAGCCAATTCCTCCGTCTTTTCTGCGGTACCCATGAGCGTAGACATCTTTGCGACCAGTAAAGAGATTGCGGAAGAGCTCGAGTTTGTCGCGCGCTGGGCTTGCGCTGGTGACGATATCTTCGATCTGCGCCCGTCTATCGAAAGAATCGCCAGCTTTCTCCCATTCTTCCAGCGTTGTATAACGGATGTCTGGACCGCTGCTGCAGATAACGATTTGCTTGCGCGGATCCGAAGCGTGGACGACCGTTTTATTGAATTTGAATAGGGCGCTCCCGAAAAGGGCGTATTGATGCGTGCCGTTGCTCATTTGAAAGCCATTCTTATCAGCGTTCATTGGGATGAGGGTACGTCATTTCAGCTTTATGAGATACGCGACTTCGATTTTGGTTCGGTAATAGTGGGGTACCGATCCGTGAGTGGCAATCAGCCGGTGCCAAAACGTGCGGCGGCTGTTGTTAAAGGTTTTTGACGGCTATGGGGCGGGTTGGCGGCGTGGGGAGGGGTTTTCGAATGACCCCGTGGTCAAATAACGTCAAATGTGAGTACTGCTGTTAATGTAGTCTCATAATATTTGGCAAGAATAGAATACCAATTCGACATTATTCTATATATCTAACCCACCAAACACGGCATTTTGAGCCTTGGCAAGGCGTGAAATTAATCGAAACGATCGATTCCGGCGAGATTTTGCTGCTACTAATTTGGTGGCAGTACTCATATTTGCCATTTTTGTCCAGTGGGTACCGCGAGGGGGTCTGTTCGACTGGCCCAACGGCCCGGTGATGAGCGCCGGTATGATCAGCCCGCTCGATCCGGATCTGGTACACATTACTGACGACCTCAACGAGGCCGTCGACATCGCCCTGAGCGGGCTGATGTAGAGTAGCTAAAATGGGACGGGGCTAAAAAGACTGGTCTGAAACGTTTGATACCAGTCTTTTTAGCCCCGTCCCAAACGAACTGCTTCTAAGTTGCGGTGGAATAGGGATTGATTGGCGGCTAATAAGCCAAAAACAGTCCCTATTCCACCGCAAGAGGTAAAGGTGCCCCTAGTGGATGGGCTGGTAGCGGGGGCAGTAGCTGATGGCGATGGCATCGACGCCCACGTGGGTGGCGATGGTGCAGCCGATGGGGCCGGTGCCGGCGTCTACGTAGTCCTGGCCCGCGAGTGCCTCGTTGACAAGCTCCTGCTCCTCGGCGGCGCCGGTCGTGAGCACGCGCACGCTGGAGCCCGGATACTCGGCCAAAAATGCGAGGCAATCGGCCATGGTGTTGGTAACGATGCGCTTGGCACCGCGGCCCTTTTTTATGGCCTTGATCTCGCCCGATTTCCACTCCGGCGAAACGGCCAGGCGAATGTTGAGCATTTGCGTGAGCTGGCCGGCGAGCTTGGGCGCGCGGCCGTTCTTAACGAGATTCTCGAGCGTGCGGGGAATCAGCAGCAGGTGGGCGTCGGGCAGCGTCGCGCGGATCTGCGCCTCGGTCTCGTCCAGGCTGCGGCCGTCCTCGCGCATGGCGAGCGCGTACTCCACCAGCAGGCCCTCGGCACCCGAGCCGGCGCGCGAATCGATGCAGCGCACGTCGAGCTCGTGGGTCTCGGCGACCAGGCATGCATTGGAATAGCAGGCGGACCACTCGCTGCACAGCGAGATAAAGATCGCGCTGTCGTGGCCATCGGCGCGCACGCGGTCAAACAGCGCCTTGAACTCGCCGGCACTCGGCTGCGAGGTATGCGGCAGCTGCTCGGAGCCGGCCATGCGGGCGACGTACTCCTGGGCGGTGATCTGTACCTGGTCGAGCAGGTCCTCGCCTTCGATAATCACATGCAGCGGAATGACGTAAATGCCGAGCTCTTGGGCGCGGGCGGGGGAGATGTCCGACGTGGAGTCGGTTATGATGGCAAAAGACATAATTGCACCTTTCGTTGGGGCGCGGCAGCGCCGCCTTCTGAGAGCAAAGTGCGACAAGTATAGTGGAGTCGTTCCACATTTATAGGTTCAATTGTTGAATAGTCAACAGTTTGAAGTGTCGGTGTGGAAATCGTCAACTGGGGAAGAGGGATGCCGATGGAGGCGCTGGAGATATGCAAGCGGCCGGTCGTGCTGTTTGATTTTGACGGCACGGTGGCAGATACGGGCCGGGCAGTGATGACCTCGACGCGCAAGACGCTGGCTGCGCGCGGGTTTTCGGAGGCGCAGATGGGTGATCTGCGCCGTATGATCGGGCCGCCCCTGTGGAAGAGCTTTCACGACTTTTACGGCTTTTCCCGCGAGGAGTCGCTTGTGGTGGCCGACGAGTACCGCGCCTTTTTTGATGAGCTGGGGCCGGAGGAGTACCCCGTGTTCGATGGGGTCCCCGAGCTGCTGGATGGGTTGGCCGCCCAGGGCAAGCGTATGGCCGTGGCGACGTCTCGCATGGAGGCGAAGTGCATCGATATGGTTCATGAGCTGGGGCTTTGCCAGTTCGAAGCTGTGGTTGGCATGAATCCGCCGCAGGGACGCGAGACCAAGGCCGATTCGGTTCGCGATGCCCTGGCGGCGCTCGGCGCGACGGCCGACGATGCCGTGATGATCGGCGATCGCTTTAACGATGTGGAGGGCGCGCACGCGATGGGCGTGCCGTGCATCGGCATCTATTCGGGCGCGGCAGCGCCGGGGGAGCACGAGGCCGCGGGCGCCGATGCGGTGGTGCACTCGGTGGCCGAGCTTGCTAAACTTTTCGCTATCTAATAGACATAATGTGAGGGGCGGGCGTACCCGTCGCTCATTGGTAAGGAGGTCGTTCATGAATCAGGTGGAGCAGAGCGTTGCCGAGTATGTCGACGAGGTCTGGGAGGATGTCGTTGCCGATATCGAACAACTGGTGAGCTATCCGTCCGTGGCCGTTGCTGCCGATGCGGAGCCCGGTGCGCCGTTTGGCCGCCCGGTCCGTGACGCGCTCGATTGCGCGCTCGGCATTGCGCAAAAGCTCAGCTATCAGACGAGCGACGACGGGGGCTATGTGGGAATCGCCGATATCCCGGGTCGCGGCGACAAGCAGCTCGCGACTATCTGCCACGTGGACGTGGTTCCCGCTGGCCCCGGTTGGAACACCGACCCGTTTGCGATGGAGCGCCGCGAGGGCTGGCTGCTCGGCCGTGGCGTGATCGACGACAAGGGCCCGGCGGTGTTGTCGCTCTACGCCGGCGCTTATCTGCTCAAACACGGCATTGTGCCGCGCTATACCTTCCGCGCGCTGCTGGGCTGCGATGAGGAAGTGGGTATGTCCGACGTTCACCATTATCTGGAGAACCACGCGAACCCCGACTTTCTGTTTACGCCCGATGCTGAGTTCCCGGTCTGCAATGCCGAGAAGGGCCAGTTTGGGGCGACGTTTGTGAGCTCCAAGATTGACGGCGGGCGCATTGTGTCGTGGAGCGGCGCCGAAGCGAGCAACGCCATTCCGTCGCAGTCTATCTGCGAGCTTGCGATTGCCGCCGATGAGCTGCCGGCGCCTGTTGAGAACGCCGACCGCCTGGAGATCACGGCGCTCGGCAACGGGCATGCGCAGATTTTCGCCCACGGCATTGGCGGTCATGCCTCGATGCCCGAGGGAACAATCAATGCCGTCGGCCTCATCGTGGCGTATCTGCGCGAGGCCGAGGATGCGTTTGGTGCGCGCGACGAGCGCCTGCTGACGCCTGCCGAGCACGAGTTTGTCAAGTTTCTGGCCTTTGTGCATGCGGACGCCTATGGCCGCGGCCTGGGTATCGACGCGACGAGCCCGGCGTTTGGCCCGCTCACCTGCAACCCCGGCGTCATCCGCGTGGCGGATGGCCATATCGAGCAGGTCATCGACGTGCGCTTCCCCGACAGCACGAGTGCCGATACCATCCGCGAGCAGCTCGATCCGCTCGTGGGCCGTTTCGGCGTGACGTGCCAGCTGGGTCGCGCGAAGGTGCCGTTCTCGGTCTCTGCCGATGATCCGGCCGTGAAGGCGCTTATCGATACCTATAACGAGTTCACCGGCAAGCATGCCGAACCCTTTGCCATGGGCGGTGGCACGTACGCACGCAACTTTGCCCGCGCCGTCTCGTTTGGCCCCGAAGAGACCGGCCTTGAGTTGCCCGAGTGGGGCGGCCAGATGCACGGTCCCAACGAGTGCGCCAACGAAGAGCAGCTCAAGCAAGCACTCAAGATTTACATCGTGGCAATCCTGCGTCTCAACGAACTCGAACTATAGTTACGCGGTTTTACCAAACCGCGTAACTAGTCGACGCTGCAAGCCCGCCAGAGCGGCA
>DXLY01000053.1 GCA_019414465.1 Collinsella sp. | reverse complement strand
GGGGTGCCGGGCTGCTCGGGGGTGCCGGGCTGCTCGGGGGTGCCGGGCTGATCCGGGGTGACCGGATCGGTGGCAAGAGCATCCTTGGCGTAAGTGATGGACACCTTGAGGCCGTTGGTCTCGGTGTTCAGGTCGCTCGGGGTGAAGGGCTCGTCAAAGTTTCCGGCCTTCTGATAGGCGCGCATCTCCTGGAGCAGGGCCTTGCACTTGACGTAGGTGTTCTCGGTGGCAGCCTTGCCGGCCTTGTTGGCCAGAGCGGTGCGGCCCTCGGTGGTCGTCTCGGCCAGCATGGCGGCGTCGACTTCCTTGTTCTGTTCGATGAGCTCGTTCTGGAGTGCATCGAGGTAGGAGCGGACGCTGATACCAAGGGTATCGGGATTCTCAAAGCAGAGGGAGCTGATGTCCATGAGGACGTAGTTGATGGAGTTCTCGGGCTCCTCGTTGTTCACGATGTCCGTCTCTTTGCAGTGGTCGAAGGAGACGGTCTGGTCGCTGAAATACGGGCTAACCTCGGTAATCAGCGCGGAGTAGAAGGGGATGGCGACGGAGTACGCGGCGCGGGAGAGCATTTCCCACTGGATTGTTGCAACCTGGGGATCAAGACCGTTGCGAACCTGGAAGACGTGAATCTCGGTGTTGCGCTCGGTGCCGATGGCATAGGCACCGTCAGTGTTGGCGTTAAGGCCCGGGGTATTCTCGCCACGGTTACCGAGAGAGCGAATCATCTCAAAGGTAGTCCAGTCTTTCTTTCCAGGCTGGAAGAACAGCGGCTGCATCTCGTGGACCAAGGCGCCGGTCGTGGCGCGAGCCTCTTCGCGCTCGTCCTTGACGATCTCGTAGTCGGTGCCCTCCTGGAGCTCGTTGCCAAAGTAGTTACGGCCCTGGACGTAGCGGGTCCACTGGTGCATACCGGAATTCTGAATGGTCTCGCCATAGGTTGCGGCGACGTCGAACTTGCCGTCGGTGTACTCGGCAAAGCCCTTCTCCTTAGGCATGGACTCGATGCCCTCGGAGTGCAGGCAGTTCTCGGGGTCGTTGAGGTCGACATCGTAGTTGAGGTTGCCGATGTTGGGGTTGATCGAGGCGACGTCGTCGGCGAGCTTCATGCCGATCCACTGGTGACCGGAAAGCGCGGCAAATAGCCAGGTCTCGTTGTTGTCGGCGATGATGATCTGGTCGTTGGAGCAGACGCCCTGCTCGTCAATCAGGCTGCCGAGGAGCTCGACGCCCTCGCGGGCCGTGGCGCTCTCGCCCAGGATGACGCTGGCGTAGTTGTACTCGCCGATGCCGGTTTTAGTCAGGGGGTCTGCTGTCTCGGCATCTGCATTCATACTGGTGCTTAGCGTGGCGGAGCAGGATACGCCCTTCTCGTTGATGCCTGCTTCAGAGTAGGCATCCCAGCGTTCATCCCACTGCGAGGGATGGTCGCGTACATAGGTGTAGCGATACGTGGTCTTGGTCGAGGTGTACATGAACGAAGACTCGTCCGAGCTGTACGTATGTCCCGGGCCGTGAGAGGGCTCAATGCCAAAGTGCTTAAGATAGCGCGGGCCATAGTCCTCGGAACGGCCGTAGTACGTGTTGCCGTCGGCCGTAAGGTTTTTGCCCATGTAGACCTGCGTGCAAGCGAGTGCAGAGGTCGGCATGGACATGATGGTTGCAGCTCCAAATGCAAGGCCTATGCCAAGCTTCTTGAGCGCGTTGACGGGGCGAGTTTTCCTCATTTTCCCTCCCAGCGTGCGAAAGCCCTCTGTCGCCAGAGGGCTTCAGCCAATAAAGACACCTCATTAGCGTAACGAACTGGAAACAATATTCATCTATGAAAGAAACTTACTCGATAAGCGTGATGAAATATGCGATGAGCGGTTAATCGTACTCAGTTTGCAACTTTACTTTAATAAAGACGCCCTGTAATTACTGTAGCCGAATAAAGTAGCTGGGAATGCCCGAAATGAAAATCCCCCGCTGTTTGACGAATGCATAAACAGCGGGAGAGGCGATAACTGGATGAATATCATACCAATGTGGATTTACTTCTTTCGGCGGTGAATCACGTTGATGGCGTAACCGACGAGCATGGCCAAGACGATGACAATAAAGCCGATCAGGGGATTGTCGTTCATAGGGTCCTCCTATTTTCCGAGCGGGGAGAATTCGTCGACGATGAGGTCGAGGCATTGCGGAAGCGCGCGGGCTCCAAAGACGCCCGAATTGCTGGAGATAATCTCGCCATCGAACTGCATGCCCAGTGACGGGGTGCAGGTGATCTTGGCTTCCTTGGTCTGGATGATCTTGAACTGTGGGCGCCCGAGTACCTTACCGGCGGGGTCAAGCGCAGCGGTGATCACAGTAGGCAGCAGCTGAACGGTGCGCACGGGTTCGATGACCGCAATATCGACCATGCCATCGTTCATGCGGCAGTCGGGGAACAGGTTGATGTCGTTTTGAATGACCGAGGTATTGCCCGCCATGCAGCAGATGCCGTCGAGCTCCTCGACAATGCCGTCGTGCTCAATGGTAAAGTGCGCCACCGTGGGGTTGGGCGTGGCGAGAGCGGAGAGGAAGTAGGCGATCTCGCCGATGTCGTTTTTGGTGGGAGCGGCCTTCATCATGATCTCGGCGTCGAAGCCCGAGCCGGCGATGATGATAAAGCCGTGGCGCTTCTCTCTGCCGTTCTCGTCGAGCCAAAAGAGCTCACCCATGTCCACTTTGACCGTGCGACCAGCGCGGCAAGCCTTGGCAAGCGCCGCCGCCTCAGGGGCATTGCCGATGTTGTTGAAGAACAGGCAGGCCGTGCCGGAGGGGAAGACGAGCGTGGGGACGCCGCATCCGCGCATCTGGTCGAGCACGTTGGAGACGGTGCCGTCGCCGCCCGAAATCACCACGCGATCAAACTCGCGCACGTCTGCCACGGCGTCCTCGGGTTCCATGCCATCGCCGATAAAACGCATCACGACCTCGTCGCCGCCCTGCGCGAGGGCGTGCGTGAATGCGTAGATTTCATCTGAGCTGGGGCCCGATGCCGGGTTGTGGATGATAAGGCAGCGCATACTTACGTTCCCGTTCTGTGACTAACCGAGTATAGTTGTAAGACAATGCCGTTATCCTACCCGTGTTTTTCGGGCCTAACCTTATTCGATGGGTTGATATGTACATTTCCACACATCAGGCTCTACTCGACTTTTGCCAGCGCGCCCGTGAGTTTGACGCGATTGCCGTCGATACCGAGTTTTTGCGCGAGCGCACGTTCCATCCGCGCCTGTGTTTGGTTCAGATTGCCACCCCTGCCGAGAGCGTCGCGGTCGACCCTCTGGTGATCGACGACCTGTCGCCGCTGGCCGAGCTTATGGCCGACGAGAGCGTGACCAAAGTCTTCCACGCCTGCTCGCAGGATATGGAGGTTATGCTCCATACCGTGGGCGTGCTGCCGCGTCCGATTTTTGACACGCAGGTGGCCGCCGCCTTTTTGGGCGAACGCCAGCAGATTTCCTACGGCGCGCTCGTGCAGACGTTTTGCGGCGTCTCGCTGCCCAAGACCGAGTCGCTGACCGACTGGTCGCGTCGCCCGCTGACCGACAAACAGATCGAGTACGCGATCGATGACGTCAAGTACCTGATCGTCGCCTATACCGAGATGATGAGCCGCCTGCGCGAGCTGGGCCGCGTGGACTGGGTGCTCGACGAGCTGCGCCCGCTGGCTGACGAGTCGCACTATCGCGCCGATCGCCACGAGGCGTTCCGTAAGGTCAAACGCATCAATTCGTGCAGCCGTCACCAGTTGGGCATCGCGCGCGAGCTCGCCGCCTGGCGCGAGGACCGCGCCGAGCGCCGTAACATCCCGCGCAAGTGGGTCATGTCCGACGACACGCTGCTTGCGCTCGTTAAGCGCAATCCCGTGCGCGTTGAGGAGTTCCGTAGCATTCGTGGTACCGACCAGTTGGGGGAGCGCGATGTGGACGGCGCGCTCATGGCCATCAAGCGCGGCGCGAGCTGCCCGCACGATCGCCTGCCGCTCATGGTGCGCGGGCACCGTCAGATCTCGCCGGAGCTGGAGAGCGTGACGGACCTGATGTATGCGCTCATCCGCCTGGTTGCCGAACGCTCGGGAGTGGCGACCTCGGTTATTGCCTCGCGCGATGACCTGGCCGACTACATTGAGCATCCCGAGCAGAGCCCCCTGCGTGAAGGCTGGCGTTTTGAGCTTGTGGGCTCGCGTCTGGACGATCTGCTTTCCGGCAATATGGGACTCACCGTGAAGGACGGAAAGATTGAGTTGTTATAGGGAAGCCTAGTCTGCTGAGTGGGTAGAATGCCTCCAACGTGTAACTCGATTCGGAGGAATTCGCATGCCCTATTACTATGGATACGGCTTTGGTATCGACCCGCTGTACCTGCTGGTTGTTCTTGTCTGCACGGTGCTTGGCCTTGCCGCGCAGAGCTATATCAATTCGACGTACAAGACGTGGTCCAAGGTTCGCTCGGACGGCGACACGGGCGCCACGGTCGCTCGCCGCATGCTCGACGCCAACGGCTGCAATGCCGTGGGTATCAAGGGCGTCGCTGGTGAGCTTACCGACCACTACAACCCGCAGGACAACAATCTGTATCTGTCGGATTCCAACCGTTCGGGCGGCTCGGTCGCAAGCGTTGCTGTCGCTTGTCACGAGGCAGGCCATGCCGCGCAGCGTCAAAGCGGCTATGCCATGATGAAGGTACGCACCGCCCTCGTGCCGGTCGTCAACTTTACCCAGAACACTTGGACCATCGTGCTGCTCATGGGCCTGTTTATGAACATCGCGGGACTCACGACCCTCGCACTGATCTTCTTCTCGTTTAGCGTGCTGTTCCAACTGGTTACGCTACCGGTCGAGATTGATGCTAGCCGGCGCGCCGTGGCGTATATTGAGCAGTCGGGTATGAGCTCCAAGCAGGTCAACGGTGCCAAGAAGGTGCTGACGGCCGCCGCGCTTACCTATGTGGCTGCGGCGCTCACCTCGATTATTCAGCTGCTCTATCTTATGGCTCGCTACAACAGAAACTCCAACCGATAACAAATTGGGTCGCTGGGCGCCGCGGGAATTTGTGTCCCCGCGGCGCTGTACTATGTGTTGGACTTGAATTTGCGCAGGGCCAGAGCCTTTGTGCACGATGACGAAAGGAGGCTGCGTGGCAGGCTGGAATCTAACCGGCAATAGCGTTTCCGCCGAGTTCGACGGTTCGGACGAGCAAGAGCGTAAAGAGCTCAGCGTGAGCCAGGCGGTAGAGATCGCCGCCGGTGCGCTCGATGCTATTCCGCAACTGACCGTCCTGGGCGAGGTCACGGGTTTCCGTGGTCCCAATGCCCGAAGCGGCCACTGCTACTTCCAGATTAAAGACGACTCGGCCGCCGTCGACTGCATCATCTGGAAGGGCGCCTATCTCAAGCGTACCTTCGATCTGCGTGACGGCATGCAGGTGAGCTTTAAGGGCAGCTTCAATCTCTATAAGGCCACGGGCCGCATGAGCTTTGTCGCTCGCTCGTTTTCGCTGGCGGGGGAGGGTCTGCTGCGTCAACAGGTGGCGCAGTTGGCCGAAAAGCTACGCCGCGAGGGACTGATGGACGAGTCCCGCAAACGCCGCATCCCGGTGTTTTGCTCACGCGTGGCGGTCGTCACCTCGCTTTCCGGTGCGGTAATCGACGACGTCAAGCGTACGCTGCGCCGTCGCAACCCGCTCGTCGAGCTTGTCTGCGTGGGCGCCAAGGTTCAAGGCGAGGGTGCGCCGGCCGAGCTCATTGATGGCTTGCGCCGCGCCGCTTCCATTACGCCGGCGCCCGACTGTATTTTGCTGGTGCGCGGCGGCGGCTCCTTTGAGGACCTCATGACCTTTAATGACGAGGAGCTTGCCCGCGCGGTGGCGGCTTGTCCTGTGCCCGTGGTGACCGGCATTGGCCATGAGCCCGATACCTCGATTTGCGACATGGTGAGCGACCGACGCGCCTCCACGCCCACGGCGGCGGCAGAATCGGTGGCGCCGGCTATGACGGAGTTGGCCGATGTGCTCGAGGCGCGCCATCAGCGTCTGGGTGCCGCGATGGCATCGATGATTGGGTCGGCCCAGGTCGACCTGGAGATGCTCGATCAGCGCGGTCGCCGTGCCTGGGATACCTATACGGCTCGCTTGGGTGATGCGCTCGATGCCGCTGCGTGTCGCCCGTGCCTCAACGACCCCACATTTATGGTCGAGCGTCGCGAATCGGAGCTTGCGCTGACTGCCGATCGCCTGTCGGGCGCCATAGTACGCTCGGTCGGGACATTCCGCTCCAACTTTGAGCGCTTGCCCGAGCGTCTGATTACAAGCACCTCGGGGCTCGATGGTAAGCGCCATGCGCTCACGCTTGCGAGTTCCCGCCTAGAGCATCAAGGGCGCACGATGCTCAGCAAGCCAGCGTCCGACCTGAGCCGTGCGGCAGCGTCGCTCGATGCCCTGTCGCCGCTCAAAGTGCTTGCTCGCGGCTATTCCATCGCGTACAGCGATGATGGTGTGGCTACGAGTGCCAAGACCTTTAAGCCTGGCGACGCCATTCGCGTGCGCATGGCAGACGGCAACGTGGCAGCAACGGTCGATACGGTCGAGTAGACCGCGTTTCGCAGTGATAGACCCTTAGGAAAGGAAACAGATATGGCAGAGAAGACCCCGGTCGAGCAGCTTACGTACAAGCAGGCCTCGCAGGAGCTGGAGCTCATCATCCGCAGCCTGGAGTCGGGCGATATGGAGCTTGAGGAGTCGCTCGAGAGCTACACCCGCGGCGTCGAGCTCCTCAAAAGCCTGCGCACCCGCCTGTCCGATGCCGAGCAGAAGGTCTCGGTGCTCCTTAAGGACGTCGACGGCAACGACGTGCTCGCCGACGGCGAGGCCGCCAACACCGATGATAACCTTTCGTTCTAAGCATCTCGACCAAATATAATTACCTTGGTCTGTAAGAAAGGAACCAGCTATGTGCGATTGCATCTTCTGTAAAATTGCCAACCACGAGATCCCCTCGACCGTTGTCTATGAGGACGACCAGGTCATCGCCTTCGACGACCTCAACCCGCAGGCGCCGGTCCACACGCTCGTGATCCCCAAGAAGCACTACAGCGACATCGCCGACAACGTGCCTGCCGAGACCATGGGCGCCATGGCTCACGCCATCCAGGAGGTCGCCAAGGCCAAGGGACTGGAGGACGGTTTCCGCGTCATTTCCAACAAGGGTGTCAACGCCGGCCAGACCGTCATGCACTTCCATATGCACGTCCTCGGCGGCAAAAACCTGGGCGAGAACCTCATCTGAGGGCGCGTAGCCCGTCGACTTGGCTGCCTTTGGAGTAATCTATGCAGCTTTCTCAACTCGAATACCTTCAAGCGGTAGCGAACTATGGCGGCGTGCGCAAAGCAGCTCGCGCCGTTCATGTGAGTCCGCAGGCTGTTTCGTCGGCAATCAAAAAGTTGGAATCTGAGTATCAGATTGTTTTGCTCAACCGATCGGCGGGGGAGGCTGTTTTGTCTTCGGCGGGCAGAGAATTTGCGCGTCGTGCACGCGTGATCCTGGCACAAGTCGACGATCTCAAAAAGTACGCTCAATCGGGGAGCGACGGCGTTTCGCCCGATGGCCACTTTCGTCTTTACGCCCCCTGCCTTCATGGGCGGGGGCGCCTTTTTGCCGAAAACTGGTATGACTCGTTTGAACGCTCGCATCCTCAGATTCACCTTGATGTGTGGCATCAGCCAACGGCTACATGCTTTGAATCACTTGTGCTTGGTATTTCGGATGCGGCCATCTCATTTGAGGAACCAAGGGACAGTGTCCTTTCTTCGAAATACTTGGGTGAAAAGGAGCTCAAGGTTCTTTCATGCCCAGCGGGTCATCAATCTGTGGGCGCCATGACCATTCGCGAGTTACTGGGCGGCAGGCTCGCTGTTCCCATTAATTTGTCACCCTGTCTCAATGCAATCAATCAATGTCCCGAAGCCCAGCTCGTCATTTTTCGCTTCCGTGATGTTGAATACGGAAACAGGGCGCAGACTGAGTTTCTTCAAGCCGGGGGATTGATATTGAGTTTTTCTGGCTCTTCTCTCGCATCAGATGTATTGGAAGTGAGCGAGTGCTCCATTGAAGGTTCGCGTGACGTAGCCTTGCCCATCTACTTTTGCTATCGACAAAATGCCTGGACTGATCGACGCCAGACGGTTTTTCTGCACCTATTGCGTCATCTTGCTTCGTGAGATTAATTGGCTTCGAGGCATCAAGTGATTATTGACGCCTTGTAACACATAGCTGACAGCTTTGCCCTCATGTTTTTCCAAGATTCCGATTTAGATTGCTGACTCTTGGAGGGTGGAGCATGAAAAACCGTACGGTTTTGCTTTATATGACGTTCGTTTTTCTGTCGAACTTCAGCACCATCTTGTATTTTCTAACTGTCTACCTTGAGTTCGTCGGACTTTCGATGGTATCGATTTCTAGCATGATGATTGCATATCAAGTGAGCAAGTTCATCCTTGAAGTTCCCACTGGCTATATTGCTGATAGGTTTGGACGAAAGACAAGCGGTCTCGTTGGCGTCGTGGGAATGCTTGGATACTACGCCGCCCTGCTTCTCGTCCGTTCTCCCCTGCTTTTAATCGGTGCGTTCGCTCTCAAGGGTTTTGCCGTTGCGTGTGTGAGCGGATCCATCGAAGCGATTTACATTGACAGCGTCTCTCAGGACCAGCTCGTAAGACTTAATGTCGTTGAGCGATTTGTTTTCTATGCCTCTTATGCCATCTCCGCTTGCGTGGGCGGTTTCATTTCGTCCGTCGGTGCATATCTCATTGGTCTTTCGGCAGATATCATCGCAATGGTGTTGACGTTGGTTGTCGTTGTCTGCATTCCTGAAATGCGAAGAGGGGGCACTGCGACGACACCTGAACATGGGATTAGCCCGAAGATGATCGGTACCGCTATTGCGGGTAATGGCATTCTTCGTTCAGCGTTCATCATGGACTGTTCTCAGGCATTTGCTTTTGTCGCCCTGGAAGACTTTTTCTCACTGCTGCTTGCGGGTCGCGGAATGAATGCCGTCGCTTCGGGTGTCACCATTGCGGTCCAGCTCCTTGCCTCGGCCTCCATGGGACTTATTGTGCCCTGTGCGATTGCTCATGTCGACAAGGGCCGCTTTGCGCGTATTTGCGGCATCGTGCGCCTTTTCCTGACAGCTTTGTTTTTGATTCCCCTTACTCCGGCTAATTTGCTGCCCGTGTTCTATGCGCTGCAGACGGTTGCGTACTCGTTATTTGCTCCAATTAAATACTCATTTTTTCAAAAGGCAGCCGATTCATCGATGCGCTGTTCACTGATTTCGGTTCAAAACCAGATGGTGGCGGTGGGCGCCATCCTTTTCTATCTGTTCAATGCTGTGTTGAGCAGCATCGCGGGCATTCGAGTCGTATTGCTTGTCGCGCTCGGGATTTCTTCCCTTGTGTATATCCCCGCGCTCTTTCGTCTTACAAGCCAAAGGTCATGAGTATTTGGGCACCGATAACTTATATATCAACGCAATAAACCCGAGCGCGAGGGCGTTTGGGTTTATTATTGATGCGTATGTAACCTGGCGGCGCCACACCGCCTGTTAGTAGGGAGACACATGAACGTTCTGGTCGTCAACGCAGGATCTTCGACCCTTAAGTATCAGGTCATCGATACCAAGTCCCACAAGGTGTCCGCAAAGGGCTCCTGCGAGCGCGTCTGTTTTACCGGCGGTACCTTCACCCACGCTGCCAACGGCTCCAAGAAGGTGACCGAGAACATCGAGTTTCCCGACCACAAGGTCGCCATCGAGGTCGTCCTGAAGGACCTCGAGGCCAACGGCGTCAAGATCGAGGGTATCGGCCACCGTATCGTTCAGGGCGGTTGGTACTTCGGTGATTCCTCCCTCGTCGACGAGGACGTCCTCGCCAAGATCCGCGAGGTTGCTCCGCTCGCCCCGCTGCACAATAACCCCGAGGCCAACGTTATCGAGTACTGCCTCGAGCAGTATCCCGACCTGCCCAACGTCACGGTTTACGACACCGCTTTCCACTTCAACATGCCCGAGGTCGCCAAGACTTACGCCCTGCCCAAGGACGTCTGCGACAAGCTGCACATCCGTAAGTACGGCGCCCACGGCACCAGCTACCGCTACATCTCCAAGAAGGTCGCCGAGATGACCAACGGCGAGGCCCGCAAGGTCGTCGTGTGCCATATCGGCTCCGGCGCTTCCCTGTGCGCCATCGAGGACGGCAAGTGCATGGACACCACCATGGGCTTGACGCCGCTCGACGGCGTTATGATGGGCACCCGCTGCGGCTCCATCGACCCGGCTACCGTGTGCTACCTGCAGCGCGAGGGCGGCTACACCTTCGACGAGGTCGACGAGATGATGAACAAGAAGTCCGGCCTTTTGGCTGTGACCGGTGGCAAGACCAACGACTGCCGCAATGTCGAGGAGCTCGCTGCCGCTGGCGACCCCGAGGCTCAGCTCGCCTTCGATATGTTCGTCTACAAGATTGCCGCCAAGGCTGCCGAGATGGCCACTTCTATGTGCGGTATGGACACCCTGGTCTTTACCGCCGGCATCGGCGAGCACGCTCCGGCCGTCCGCGCCGGCGTTGCCGACCGCCTGGCCTTTATGGGCGTCAAGATGGATCATGCCCGCAACGCCCTGCGTGGTGACGGCGCTTGGTGCCTGTCTGCCAAGGATTCCAAGGTCAAGATTTTCGTCATCCCCACGGACGAGGAGTTCATGATCGCTTCCGACGTCGAGCGCATCGTCAACGGCAAGTAATTGATACAAGGGGAGGGGACTGGATGGCCTTGTGCCGTTCAGCCCCCTTTTACGCTCTTTGGGCGAAGAGTTTGATAGATATTTATCGAATTCTGATAACTTCTTATTAAGGATACGGCCGCCTTATGGGTTTGCCGACCGTACTGTAATCACGAAGGAGTCTCATGAACGTACTTGTTGTCAACGCCGGTAGCTCAAGCCTTAAATATCAGCTTTTGGATACCGATACCCGCGAGGTTTTCGCCAAGGGCAACTGCGAACGTATCGGTTCGGACATGGGCATCTTTGGCCACTCCGAGAACGGTGGCGCCAAGCAAACCGAGGAGGTTCCCTTCCCGGATCACCGTTCGGCTATCGCACGTGTGCTCGAGGAGCTCGAGAAGACCGACTTTACGATCGATGGCATCGGCCACCGTATCGTTCAGGGTGGCTGGTACTTCGATGATTCCGCGGTCGTCGACGATGAGGTCATGGCTAAGATCCTCGAGGTGGCACCGCTTGCTCCGCTGCACAACTACGGCGAGGCGGCGGCAATCGAGTATTGTCGCGAGAAGTATCCGGAGCTGCCCAACGTGGCCGTCTTCGACACCTCGTTCCACATGACTATGCCCGAGGTCGCCTACACCTACGCCCTGCCCAAGGGCGTGTGTGACAAGTATCACGTGCGCAAGTACGGCGCCCACGGCACAAGCCACCGCTATGAGTGGATGATGGCCAAGGAGATCCTGGGTTCGCGCTGCCACCGTCTGCTTTCGTGTCATCTGGGCAACGGCGCTTCGCTCGCCGCCATTGAGGACGGCGTGTGCCGCGATACCACGATGGGCCTCACGCCGCTCGACGGCCTGATGATGGGCACCCGTTGTGGTTCCATTGACCCGGCTACCGTGTGCTACCTGCAGCGCGAGGGCGGCTACAGCTACCAGGAAGTCGATGACATGATGAACAAGCAGTCTGGTCTGCTTGCCATCTCTGGCATCTCCAACGACGCCCGTGACATCCGTACGCGCGCCTCCGAGGGCGACGAGCGCTGCCTGCTCGCCTTCGATATGTTCGCCTACAAGGCCATGCAGCAGGCCGGCTCCATGATCGCTTCTATGGCGGGCGTGGACACCATCACCTTTACCGCCGGCATCGGCGAGAACGACTGGTCGATCCGCAAGGCTTTCTGCGACTGCTTCGAGTGGCTGGGCGTGCGCATCGACAACAACAAGAACCGCGAGGCCGTGGGTAACGGCCCGCAGGTCATCAGCGCCGCCGGTTCCGCCGTCACGGTCATGGTCATCCCCACCGACGAGGAATACATGATCGCCCACGACGTCGAGCGTCTGACCGCGAATAACTAGTGCGTTCGCTTGCGATTGAACGAAAGGCCTCCTGAGCAGCAGCTCAGGAGGCCTTTTTGCTAGCAGGCGGAAATTCCAGTCCCAAAGTGATCATCACCAGTAACGCCTGCGCTCCCAGCAACGACACCCATCCATTCAGATCCTCAGCCCCAGCTCGTAGCCAAGCCGCCGTCCACTCCAGATGCTCTGATTGCTACGTGGCGGCAGGGACCCTACAGGGTAA
>DXLY01000052.1 GCA_019414465.1 Collinsella sp. | reverse complement strand
AAACGAAAGGGCGCTGACCTTCTGGTCGCGCCCTTGAAGTTGAACGTCAGATTGTCCAAATGCGGCCCGCGCAGCGTCGAGCCGTTACGCGGTTCGTAGAACCGCGTAACAAGTTAGTACATCTTTGCGCCGGCGGGGATGGAGGCGTCGAGCTGGATCAGGTTGAGGCGCTCCTCGCCCTCCTCCTCGTGGACAGCGCTGATCAGCATGCCGCAGCTGGGAATACCCATCATCTTGCGCGGAGGCAGGTTGGTGATGGCGAGCAAGGTCTTGCCGACCAGGTCCTCGGGCTCGTAATAAGCGTGAATACCGGAGAGAATAGTGCGGTCGGTACCGGTACCGTCGTCGAGCGTAAAGTTCAGCAGCTTCTTGGACTTCTTGACGGCCTCGCATGCCTTGACCTTCACAGCGCGGAAATCGCTCTTGGAGAAGGTATCAAAGTCGACGAACTCCTCAAACAGCGGCTCAACGGCGATCTTGGAGTAATCGAGCGTGGGCTTAAGCGACGTAACGAATGGGCTCGCGGCGTTGCCGGCCTCGGCAGCCTTGGCGGCAGCGGCACCGGACTGGAAACCCTTCTCGGGCTTCATGTGCGGGAACAGCAGGACGTCGCGGATAGAAGCCTGGTTAGTAAGCAGCATGACCACGCGGTCGATACCAATGCCAATGCCGCCCGCGGGAGGCATACCGTACTCGAGGGCGCGCACGTAGTCCTCGTCGTACTCCATGGCCTCGTCGTCACCGCCGGCCTTCTCGGCCATCTGAGCGGCAAAGCGCTCGGCCTGGTCGACCGGGTCGTTGAGCTCAGAGAACGCGTTGGCGTACTCGTGACCGGCAATAACCAGCTCAAAGCGGTGCGTCAGGCGCGGGTCGTCCTCAAAGCGCTTGGCAAGCGGGCTGACCTCGATGGGGTAATCGCACACGAACGTGGGGTTGACGATGGTGTCCTCGCCCAGCTCATCGTAGATCTCGGCGATAATCTTGCCGGCGGTCCACTCGGGCTTAATCTCCAGGCCCTTCTCGCGCGCGGCGGCAGCAAGCTCCTCGACCGGCGTGTCGATGGTGACCTGCTTG
Source organism: Collinsella sp. (assembly GCA_019414465.1). Taxonomy (GTDB): domain Bacteria; phylum Actinomycetota; class Coriobacteriia; order Coriobacteriales; family Coriobacteriaceae; genus Collinsella. The sequence goes on along the minus strand of DXLY01000052.1, from coordinate 11,381 downwards.
CCGAGCACGTCGGAGACGATGTCGGTCATGGGACGGCTGGCCCACTCACCAGAAAGGTCGATGGTCTGGCCCTGGTACTCGATGACCTCGGGGTTGCCGATGGCCTTGTTAGCCGCCTTAATGACACCCTGGGCGAGCGCCTTCATGCCCTCGAGGTCGGAGAAGGCACGGTAGGCCTCCATCGTGGTGAACTCGGGGTTGTGGGTAAGGTCCATGCCCTCGTTGCGGAAGATGCGGCCGATCTCGAACACGCGCTCAAAACCACCGACGATGCAGCGCTTGAGGTGCAGCTCGGTGGCAATACGCAGGTAGCACTCCTGATCGAGCGCGTTGAAGTGGGTAATGAACGGCTTGGCCGTGGCACCACCCTGGATGGTCTGCAGGATGGGGGTCTCGACCTCCATGTAGCCGTCGGACTCCATAAAGCGACGGAAGGTGGAGAGAATCTGCGAACGCTTACGGAAGGTCTCACGAACGTCGTCGTTGGCGATCAGGTCGACATAGCGCTGGCGATAGCGGGTCTCCTTGTCGGAAAGACCGTGGAACTTCTCGGGCAGCGGACGAACGGCCTTGGAAAGCAGGGTCGCGCTCTCAGGGGCAACGGAAAGCTGGCCGCGCTTGGTGCGCACGACCACGCCGGTCACGCCCAGGATGTCGCCCAGGTCGAGGGCCTTGAGCGTATTCCAGGCAGCCTCGTCCATGTCGTTGATGCGGCAGAACAGTTGAATCTCGGCAGTCGCATCGCGCACGACGATGAACATGATCTTGCCCTGACCGCGCTTGGCGACCACACGGCCGGCAATCTTCACGACATCCTCGGTGTCCTCACCATCGGCAAGATCGGCGTACTTAGCCTCGATATCGGCGACGTAGTCCTCAAGCTCAGAGTGCTCAGGATAGGGGTTCTGGCCCGCCTCGAACAGGGCGGCGCGCTTGACCAGGCGGGTGGCGCGCTCGTCGTTGAGCGTCGATGCCTGATCGGCGGCGTTCTGGTTCTCTGCCATAAGTTAGCTCCTCAAACTAAAACGCTCCCCAGGATTCGGTCCCAGGGAGCGAAAACATACCTTTACGCGGGACCGTGGTCTAGCGTGCGATCTTGGCGATGGTGTAGACGCGAGTCTTGCCGGAAGGCGTAACGACCTCGACGGAATCGCCCTCGCCGTGACCAATGATGGCGTGACCGACCGGAGACTCGTTGGAAATCTTGTGCTCGAGCGAGTTGGTCTCGGTGGTACCGACGAGCGTGACTTCCATGACCTCGCCGTTGGGATCAATCAGCGAAACGGTGGAACCGATGGAGACGGTCAGGTCGCCCGTGGTGGCAGCAACCTGAGCGTTGGCAAGAATGGCCTGGATCTCGGCGATACGAGCAGCATTCTGGGCCTGCTTGTCCTTAGCGGCGTCGTACTCGGAGTTCTCCGAAAGGTCGCCGAACGCGCGGGCTTCCTTGATGTCCTCGACGATCTCCTTGGCGTAATCGCCCTCACGCCAAGCGAGCTCCTCGACGAGCTTCTGGCGGCCCTCAGCGGTCAGTACGATCTGGCTTGCGTCCATACGGATATCTCCCCAACTCTGATCAAACAATCAACTGTCAACAAAACGAAAAAGACCGGCTAGCCTGCGGGCAAGCCGGTCAGGTGCTCACCCCAAAGGGATGGGACTACTCTGCGTCCGCGTCGCTGTCCTCTGCCTGCTTCTTCTTGGCAGCAGCGAGCTTGGCCTCGAGCTCAGCGATCTCCTTGTCCTCCTCGGACTGCTCGACCACGACCTCCTCGGCCTGCTTGGTCTCGGCCTTATCGTCGCCCTCCATACCCTCACGGATATTCTTGACGGTAGAGCCGAGGGACTTGCCGAGCTTCGGCAGGTTCTTGGGCCCGAAGATAATCAGGACAACGACGAGAATAATGATGAGCTCAGGAGCCCTCAGTCCAAACATGTAGACCTCCACAATACAGCGAGACAAGCTCGAATGAGTATACCGCGGGCATCGCGGTATCACAACACTAGCTAAAAAAAGGGACCGCAAGAAGCGGTCCCTCCTCATGCTCTGGTCGGGTTGACTGGATTTGAACCAGCGACCCCTGCGTCCCGAACGCAGTGCTCTACCAAACTGAGCCACAACCCGTTAGCTCGACTATAGTAACAAAGATTTTCGCCGCGTGCTAGAGAAATTTTTATTTCTTTGGCGCGTCGATTTGAACCGTGTTGGGAATAAGCTCAGTCGCGCAGGCCCACCAGCCATTTTGCTGGGCAGCATCGGCAAGCCTTTCGGCCGTGGCAGCGGTGTCGCAAATGGCAAACGAGCAGGCACCCGATCCGCACACATCTACAGCAACGGTTCCGTCCTGTTTACGTAGCCAGTCGAGAACCGTTTGAATCTGCGACTCCATCTGTGCGGAAATGACACCAAGGTTGTTATGGATGAGTGCATATGCCGTCTCGGCATCACCAGCACGCAAGGCAGAAGCTATCGCGCCGGGCTTGTCCGCAGGCACCGAGGCCTCGTCAAAACGTCGATAGGCTTCAATTGTCGAAACACTTGCCTCGCGCGGCTTGACCAGCACGACGGGCGTCGCGGGCAGCGCGGGGTACTCAGTTGCCAGCACGTCCCCCCCACCTACGTAGAACGCAGGACTCGCGTGCAAAAAGAACGGGACGTCAGCACCAATGCCTCGCGCAATATCGTCGAGCGCTGGGTCGGTGCGATCAATGCCCCAGAGCTCCGCCAAGGCGACAATGACCGCGGCCGCATCCGTCGAGGGGCCGCCCAAGCCGGCGCACAATGGAATGCGCTTCTCAATCGTCACGCAGATGTTTGCCTCGCGACCATAATGCTCGGCCATAGCAACCGCAGCCCGATACGCCGTATTCTTTTGCATGGGAAAATCTGATGCCGGAACCGTCTGGACGGTCAGCGCCTGCGCCGGCGTGACCGTCACGGTATCGGAAAGACCGACGGCCGCCATCAGGGAATCGACCCTGTGGTAGCCGCGGTCATCGCGCTCGGTATGAACCCCCAGGTAGAGGTTAATCTTTGCCGGCGCGGAAAGAGTCAGGGACCAATCGGTCACCGTTAATGCTCCTCGAGCTGATTGCCGAGCGGGGTAAAGATATGCTCGCCGCTCTCGGGGTCGAACAGCTCGACCTGACCGGTGAGGACATCGATGTACTGGTAGGACTGACGCGACTTGCGACCGCGACGCTCGTCGACCTCGACGATAAAGACGGCGGGGTGGACGCTCTTGATGGTGCCCATGCGCTCGACAACGCGGGTGCGGCCCATGTTGGCCTTCACCTTGACGCGATCGCCCACCATATCGGTCAGCTTCTCGTGGATGTCGTCGACGTGATTGACTTCCATCTCTTCCATGAACAGGGCCTCCAGAAGGTGCAATTCAAAAAGGGGATAATACCCCTAAGATAGACAAAACTCTAATACTATAGCACCCTGTTGTGGCCATACGCAAGTAGCTAAATAAGCCCCGTCCCAAATACGTACCAGACGACAACCTCGCATGACCAGTTGTTACGCGGTTTGGTAAAACCGCGTAACCTAAAGGTTGTCGGTGTCCAAGACGATGGTGAATGGGCCGTCGTTGACCAGGTCGACCTTCATGTCGGCGCCAAAGATACCGTGCGCCACGTGTTCGACATCTTGGCGAACGAGCGTCAGGAAGTACTCGTAGAGCTCGTTGGCAACATCGGGCGCGCCGGCATCCGTAAACGATGGGCGGCGACCGTGGCGGCAGTCAGCGAACAGCGTGAACTGCGACACCACGAGCACCTCACCGTCGACATCGGCAAGCGCCAAGTTGGTCTTGCCGTTCTCGTCCTCGTTGATACGCAGCCCGCGGAGCTTGCCCCACAGCTTGTCGGCCTCGGCACGCGTATCGCCATGGCCCACACCCAGCAGCACCAGGTAGCCGCGTCCAATGCGGCCCACGCACTCGCCGTCGACCGTCACGCCGGCGTTGAGCACGCGCTGCACCACCGCACGCATGGCCTACTCCTCGCCCGTCAGCTTGGCGGACAGATGCTCGAGCGCGTGGAAACGATGGCTGATGGCGTTCTTCTCGTCCGTCGTCAGCTCGGCCATGGTCTTGCCCGGCGTGTCGACCGGCAGGAACAGCGGGTCATAGCCAAAACCATGGTCGCCGCGGCCCTCGTGCGCGATAACGCCCTCGCAGGCGCCCTCGCCATAGGTGACCAAACCGTCCGTGTCGATGAGCGCGACGACGCTCATAAAGCGCGCAGTGCGGTCCTCGTCGGCCACGCCCTCCAGGTTAACGAGAAGCTTGGCGTTGTTGGCGGCATCGTCGCCGTGCACGCCCGCATAGCGCGCGCTATACACACCGGGCTCACCGTCCAGCGCGTCGACGACCAAGCCCGAATCGTCGGCAATGGCCATAAGGCCCGTCTCCTCAACCGCGGCTTGGGCCTTGATGATGGCGTTCTCCAAAAACGTCGTGCCGTTTTCCTCGGGATCCTCAAAATCACCCAGCTGGCCGAGCGCCACAAAGCGCACCTCGGGCATGACCTTGCCCAAAATGGCCTCGATCTCGGTGAGCTTATGGGCGTTGCCCGTTGCCACGACGATGGTCGCCGCCGGGTCGAGGGTGTCGATGTCAATCTTCTCAAGTGCCATGACTGGCCTCCTTGTCTCTATAGCAAGCCGCGTGAGGGGCGTTTGGGCACTTGACCTCTCCCCTCTCAGGCGATCGGACCTTTCAACGCAGCATTTCAGCAGATAAAACCTACCAAAATAAACCTGTCCCTTTTGGCAGGTTAGGCGATGGCTTGGCGCTGAAGCTCGATGAGCTCGGCGATACCCTTGTCGCCCAGGTCGAGCAGGGCGTTGAGGCGTTTGCGGTCAAAGGGCGCCTGCTCGCCGGTGCCCTGGAGCTCGATCATCTCACCGGTATCGGTGGTGACGAGGTTCATGTCGACCTCGGCATGACTGTCCTCGGAATAATCGAGGTCAAGCAGCGTATTGCCGTCGACAACGCCCATAGAGATGGCAGCCACCTGGCCGGTAAGCGGGATGCGCTCGATCTTGCCCGCCTCGACCCACATGGCAAGGGCGTCGTGCAGCGCCACCCAGGCGCCGGTGATGCTCGCTGTACGCGTGCCGCCATCGGCCTGAATCACATCGCAGTCGACGGTGACGGTGTACTCGCCGAGCGCCTTCATGTTGACGACGGTACGCAGGCTGCGGCCAATGAGGCGCTCGATCTCCATGGAGCGACCCTTGCGGTTGGCGTGTTCGCGCTTGCAGCGCTTGCCGGTCGACGCCGGCAGCATGGCGTATTCCGCGGTCACCCAGCCGGCCTTAGCTCCCTTTCGCCAGCCCGGCACGCCCTCCTCGATAGTGGCGGCGCACAGCACGCGCGTGTCACCGAACTCGGCCAAACACGAGCCGTGGGCGTGCTTCATGACGCCACGGGTGAGCTTAACGGGGCGCAACTCGTTGGCGGCGCGACCGTTGGCGCGGTTGACCTGCATGTACTCCATAGAAATTTCCTTTCGGCAAAAGATGTGGCGAAGGCTTTGGCGGCTGCCTTACATCTATTTCAGCTCATCGATATCGATATGTTCGATGCTCTTGAGCGGCTGACCAAAGATAAAGCTGCCCGCCACCGCAAACTCGGCAATGTTATCGGCCGTCGTGGCAAAACGATGCTGCGGCTCGGCGGCGTCGCCCGCCAGCTGCTCGCGGCGCGTGAGGATATCGGTCAGCTCGCGTGTGGTCTCCTCGGCGGAACTCACGACGCGCACCCCAGGCCCCAGCGCATGCCGGATAGGTCCCACCAACAGCGGGAAATGCGTACAGCCGAGCACCACGGTATCGATACCGTGGTCGCGCAGCGGCTCAACCGTGGCACCCACCAGCGCACGCACGGCAGGCGTATCGAAGATGTCCTCGTTCTCAAGCCACTGTTCCTGCAGATGTGCACCCGAGGCGAGCTCGTGTTCGACAACCTCGACAAAGCTCGAGGCAGGACAGCCGTATACATCGACGCCGGCATCCAGATCCTGAATGGCGCGCGTGTAGGCGCCCGAGCGAATAGTGAGGTTGGTAGCGAGCACGCCCACGCGACGCGTACGCGTGCTGTTGATTGCCGCACGGGCACCCGGCGCGATCACGCCGATCACGGGAACGTCGAGCACCTGCTGGGCCAAACGCAAGGCCGCAGCGGTCGCCGTGTTGCAGGCGATGACCATAATCTTGACGTCGTGCTTCGAAAGCCAACGACCCGCCTGCAGCGCAAACGAGCGCACTTCATCCTCGGTGCGCGTGCCGTAGGGGCAGCGCTTGGTGTCGCCAAAGTAGTAGACGGACTCGTGCGGCAGCGCCGTCGCAATCGCGCGCGCAACCGTCAGACCGCCCAAACCAGAATCGAACACGCCAATCGGGCGCGTGTCGCCTGCCGGATTCTCGATATCGGACATTACCTCACCAGTCTCTCTCGAAAAGACATGTCCAAGTGCAGCGACGCCGCGCTACGAACGCGCCGCGACCAGCAGCTCTGCCGTCGCCGCCCAACCGTCGACAATTTTGCCGCGCGTAACGAAAGCGTTCTCGCAGGCAGCCAGGAACTCGGGCGCGCCGGCGCTCGTCAGGCCATTCTCGACCAGGCAGAACGTGCCCACGTGATCGGCCATGTAGAAGTCGGACTCGGAATCGCCGAGCGCGAGCGTCTCCTCGCGCTCGATCCCCAGGTGCTCGCAGAAGCGCGCGATGGCAACGCCCTTGTTGAGACCCGCGGGGTTGATGTTGAATGCGCGACCGTCCTCGACGCGATCGAGCTCGAGCGTCGTCGGCTTGGACAGGTGAGTCAGATGGCCGTTGCAAGCCCAGATCAGACCGCAGCCGGCCTCGTCCAGGATGGCCTGAACCTCATCGTCGGGCACATCGCCGCGCATGCCGACGGTGACCTCACGGTATTTGTAGCCGGTCGACATGTCGTTGTGATACTCGATCTTGTGCGGCCAGCGGGCGAGGATCTTCTCGCACACGCCGGTCTGCTCGATCACCTGGTGAGGCGTGAGGCCGCAAGAGGAGTCGTAGGGCATGTCGCCGGTCAGATACTCCCAATCGTTGGCTTTGAGGTCGTACATGACCAGGCCGCCCATCTCGCCGATGTAGGAGTTGAGACCGAGCACGCGCGCGTCCTCGTGGATCATGGTACGGTTGCGGCCCGAGGTGGGAACCACCTGAATACCAGCGCGAGCGAGCGCCACGACGGCCTCGACGAGTTTGGTCGAGGGGTTGCCGTCGTTGTCGCGTAGCACGCACGAGCCGGGTGCGAGCATCGTGGCATCCAGGTCGGTAAAGACGTACTTGACCTTGGCCAAGCGCTCGCGCATCTCGCCCGAAAGCTCGGCAACGGTCGGCAGGGTGTTGTGGGACATGGTTACTCCGTTTACGTAGAAGGGTTTGGACTTGGACGGCATGTTTTGATTGAGGGAACACGCTTATGGCGACAGCGCACTCAGGGCGCCGCCGCCATCATGGTTCATTAGTCAAACTGGATAACATCGATCAGGCGATTGGCCAACGAAAGGTCGCTCTCGATGGGCACGAACTCGTCGCCCACGTGCATGAGCTCTTCGTCACCCTTTGCCAGCAGCAAGACAATGGTGGGAGCATCGGGGTTGACGTACTCCTCGCGCGCCGCCTTGAACGCCGCATGCACAGCGGCTTCGCGGTCGAGGATGATCTTGTTCGGCGTATCGTCGGGAACATGCTCGGCAAGCTCGCGACAGACCTTCATCGGGTCCTCGTGAGCTGGATCCTCGTTGGCAAAGATCATCAGGTCGGAATACGGTGCGGCCTCGCGCGGAAGCTGCTCGCGGCGCTCCTGCGCCTTGCCGCCGGCAGCGCCAAACAGCGCAATGACGGGGCTAGCGGGAAACGCGCGCTTCACCGACGAGAAAAGCGAACGGAACGAAAGCTGGTTGTGCGCATAGTCGACGACGCAGATCACGCGGCCGTCCTTCGACTCCACGACCTCCATACGGCCCGGCACACGCAGTTTGGAGAGGCCCTTCTTGATAGCCTCGATACCGATGCCGATCTCGCGCGCAGCGGCGATAGCGACCAGCGCGTTTTCCACGTTAAAGTCGCCCGCGATGCCCAGCAGGACCTTCTCCCCCGTCTCGGACTCGTCGGCACACAGGCCATGCAAGTTGAACTCGATGCTAAAGCCGACCATGCGTACGTCGCTTGCCCACAGGCTCGCCTCGGGATGCTCGACCCCAACGGTCACCAAGCGATCGGCCGTCGACGCTGCCTCTAGCACACGGTCAACCTCTTCGGTGCCTAGATTCACCACGGCGGTCTTTGCCTGGTCAAAGATCCTGAGTTTGCTCTCAAAATAATCCTCAAACGTGGGGTGTTCGATCGGCGAGATGTGGTCGCGGCCGATGTTGAGGAAGCACGCCACGTCAAACGGCAGATTCTCGACGCGTTGGTACTTGAGCGCCTGGCTCGAAACCTCCATGACCATGGACTGGCGACCGGACGTGCGGCAGTTGGCGATATGGCGCCAGACCTCGGGGGCCTCGGGCGTGGTGTTGGTGCTCTCGTAGCACTCGATACCATCGTCGGTACTCACCGAGCCGATCATGCCGCAGGACTCGCCCGCCGCCTTGATGATGGACTGGAGCATAAAAGCGGCCGTGGTCTTTCCCTTGGTGCCGGTGATGCCCACGATCTTGACGTCGTGGTCAGGACGGTCGTAGACCTCCGGCGGCAACAGGGCCATGGCCGTGCGAACACTATCAACAACCAGCATCGCAGCACCGCTCTCCTGCGCCAGCGGCTCCAGAGACTCGACCAGCGACTCCTCGCACACAAATGCGACGGCGCCCGCATCGAGCGCCATGCTCAAAAACGCGGGCTTAAAGGCAGCACCTTTGCAAAAGAATACGTCACCTGCCGAGACCGCGCGCGAATCAAACGAGCAGCCGGTCACGGCACGCTCGTCAACCTGCTCCGATGCGCGCAGCTCGCCGCACACACCGAGAAGCTTGGCAAGCGTATCGACCGTGGTCACGGTCGCGGAATCCGAATGGTGCATCTTTCACCTTTCTCAGCCATTTGGCAGGGACGGTTTTCATAGTAACTGAAACGTGCTCGCGCAAAAACGGCTCCCGGAGGAGCCGTTACGCGCAGGCATTCGTAAGCCGAGACTAGGCAGCCTGAACAGAAGGCTGGCCCTCGTCGATAAAGAAGCGCTTGTACCACACTAGGAACACGAGCGGCGTATAGATCTTGCGCTGGAAATCGCCCTTGCCCGCAAAGTGCAGATCGAGCAGGTGCATGAGCTCGTCGGTATTGAAGAACTCGCTTGCCCACGGCGCGGTGAAGTACTCCTTGACATAGTCGTACCACTTTTGCTCGCGCAGCCAGTAGACAATCGGCACCGGGAAGCCCACCTTGGGACGGGTGGCCCACTCATCGGGCAGCGACTTGTTGGCAGCGTGGCGGAGTACCTGTTTGTTGCCGTTCTCGTTGATGCGGTAGCGGTCGGGAATGTGCTCGGCGAACTCCATGACTTTGCGGTCCAGGAAGGGCACGCGCAGCTCCAGTGAGTGTGCCATGCACATCTTGTCGGCCTTGAGCAGAATGTCGCCCGGGAGCCACATGTTCATGTCCAGGTACTGCTTCTTGACCAGCTCGGGCTGACCCTTCACGCGCGCATAGATGGGAGCGGCAAGCTCGAAGGCGCCGTCGCCGGTGTTGTACTCGGGCTTGAGCACGCCGTCGACCTCGCGCTCCGGCCATACCAGAGCCTGTCCCAGGAACGACTTCTCGGGGATCTCGGCACCCTTGACCAGGAAGTTATGTCCCTTGAAGTACGGCATATGCAGCGCCAGGTTACCGAGCGCGCGACGGACGGGCAGCGGCACCATCTTTTTGTACTTGCGCACCGGGACCGTATCCTCGTAGTAGGCGTAGCCGCCAAAGAGTTCGTCGGCGCCTTCGCCCGAAAGCACCACGGTGACGTCCTTGCGGGCCATCTCGGCCAAGAACCACAGCGGCACGGAAGACAGGTTGGACTGCGGCTCGTCCATGTGATACTGGATGTCCTCGAGCGCACCGAAGAACTCGTCGGCGGTAATCATCTTGCGAACGTTTTCGACGCCGAGCTTATCGGAAAGCTCCTTGGCGTAGTTGGTCTCGTTGAAGTTCTTGTAGTCAAAGCCCACCGAGAAGGTCTTGTCGGGCATGAGGCAAGCGGCAATGTAGCTGGAGTCGACGCCACCGGAGAGGAACGACGCGACCTTGACGTCGGCGATGCGATGGGCCTCGACGCTCTCGTGCACGACCTCGTCCAGCTCATCGACATACTCTTCGAACGGCTTCTCGACGGCAGAGTAATCGCAATCCCAGTAACGCTCGATGTTCATCTTGCCGGTCGGGATATCGACGGTAAAGTAGTGCGCCGGCGGCAGCTTGTAGACACCCTCGAAGAAGGTCTCCTCGGTTGCCGAATACTGCAGCGTCATGTACGGACGCAGGGCCTTTTTGTTGACCGCCTTGTGGAAGTGCGGGTAGTCCAAGAAGCTCTTGATCTCGGAGCCAAAGAGCACGCCCGGAGCGCCGTCGCCCGCATCGGCCATGGGATAGTAGTAAAGCGGCTTGATGCCAAAGATGTCACGGGCGCCAAAAAGCTTGTTCTTCTTTTTGTCCCAGATGACGAAGGCGTACATACCGCGCAGGCGATCGAGGACGGCCTCGCCCCACTCCTCGTAGCCGTGCAGGAGGCTCTCGGTGTCGGCGCCGCAATGGAACTTGTAGCCCTTGGCTTCGAGCTCGGAACGGAGTTCTTGGAAGTTGTAGATTTCACCGTTGAAGACAATGACGACGCTGCCGTCCTCATTGGCCATGGGCTGAGCGCCGGCCTCGGTCAGGTCGAGGATCGACAGGCGGCGGAAGCCGAGGGCAACGCGGCCGTCGATAAACTGACCGCCCATGTCGGGACCGCGATGGACGATGCGGTCCATCATCTTGGTGAGCACCTCGGATTGGTTATCCGTCCCACCGACAAAACCGACAAAACCGCACATATACTATCCCCTCTGCTGTTGCTGGGCATCAAATCGAATCAGTAGCTTTTGAGTATACCCGAGGGCGTAAAGAGGGGCGGAATGTTCAGGCAATCTCAACTGAATCAGCTCCGCTGTGACACGCGCGAGTTACCTTTAATGGATATGAGGTGAATGGGGCGATTGTTTTGCTATACTCTCTCCGCACGGGCGATTGGCGCAACGGTTAGCGCAGGTGCTTTACACGCACAAGGCTGGGGGTTCGAATCCCTCATCGCCCACCATTGAATTGGAAACGGTCCTCGCAAGGGGACCGTTTTTGTTTG
>DXLY01000051.1:12181-12568 GCA_019414465.1 Collinsella sp. | reverse complement strand
CACTGCTAAGTTATCCCCCGGCATTCAGAAAATCTAAGTGCCAAAAAATAAGATTTTTTGACTCCGTGTTGTATAACCCGCCATTCGTGGGTACCATTCAACGCGTACGCAAACAAAAAGGGTTAATTCGCGTGGCATAACCACGCGGCCCAAAAAGGAGGAGACAAGCATGTCGTCTTTGAAGCCGCTTGCAGATCGTGTTCTGGTCAAGCCCGACGAGGCCGAGCAGAAGACCGCTTCTGGTCTGTATATCGCCAGCAACGCTCAGGAGAAGCCGCAGCGTGGCACCATCGTTGCCGTGGGCGCCGGCAAGGTCAACGACAAGGGTGAGCGCATCCCCATGGACGTCAAGGTTGGCGACGTCGTCATCTACGGTAAGTTCGGTGG
>DXLY01000051.1:0-12171 GCA_019414465.1 Collinsella sp. | reverse complement strand
ACGGCGAGAAGTATCTGCTGATGCGCGCCGACGACATCTACGCCGTCGTCGAGGCCTAGTCTCGTCAGAATCTCTGATTCGTCTTTGAACGCGCCCGCCGCATAGGACTCGGAAGCGGCGACGCGAGTCACATTTCTTTTGGAGGATTACCTACCATGGCAAAGAACATTACGTTCAACACCGATGCCCGCGCTAAGCTTGCCAAGGGCGTCAACACTCTGGCCGACGCCGTTACCGTCACCATGGGCCCCAAGGGCCGCTACGTTGCGCTGCAGCGCACGTTCGGTGCCCCGACCATCACCAACGACGGCGTTTCTGTCGCCAAGGAGATCGAGCTCGAGGACAACATCGAGAACATGGGCGCTCAGCTGGTGAAGGAGGTCGCCACCAAGACCAACGACACCGTGGGTGACGGCACCACCACCGCAACCCTGCTCGCCCAGGCCATCGTCAACGACGGCCTGCGCAACGTCGCCGCTGGCGCCAACCCGCTGGCCATCCGTCGCGGCATCGACAAGGCCGTCAACGCCGCCGTCGCCGAGATGAAGAAGCAGGCCAAGCCGGTCGAGACCAAGGAGCAGATCGCTTCCGTCGGTACCATCTCCGCCGGTGACCCCGAGGTCGGCGAGAAGATCGCCGAGGCCATGGAGGTCGTGGGCAAGGACGGCGTCATCACCGTCGAGGATTCCCAGACGTTCGACATCACCATCGACACCGTCGAGGGCATGCAGTTTGATAAGGGCTATGTCTCCGCTTACTTCGTCACGGACAACGACCGCATGGAGGCCGTGATGAAGGATCCGTACATCCTCATCACCGACCAGAAGATCTCCAGCGTTCAGGACATCATGCCCGTTCTCGAGGCTGTCCAGCGCGCTGGCCGTGGCCTGCTCATCATCGCTGAGGACATCGACGGCGAGGCCCTGCCCACCCTCGTCCTCAACAAGATCCGCGGCGCCCTCAACGTCTGCGCCGTCAAGGCCCCGGGCTACGGCGATCGCCGCAAGCGCATCCTCGAGGACATCGCCGTCCTCACCGGTGGCCAGGCTGCCCTGGACGAGCTGGGCGTGAAGGTCGCTGACATCACCGCTGATATGCTCGGTACCGCTAAGTCCGTCACCATCTCCAAGGACAATACCGTCGTCGTCGGTGGCGCTGGCTCCAAGGAGGCCATCGACGCCCGTATCGCTCAGATCAAGGGTGAGATGGAGAACACCACCTCTGACTTCGACCGCGAGAAGCTCCAGGAGCGCCTGGCCAAGCTCTCCGGTGGCGTTGCCGTCATCAAGGTCGGCGCTGCTACCGAGTCCGAGCTCAAGGAGATCAAGCACCGCGTCGAAGACGCCCTGCAGGCAACCCGCGCTGCTGTCGAGGAGGGCATTGTCGCCGGTGGCGGCGTCGCCTTCATGGATGCTGCTCCTGCGCTCGACGCCGTTGAGCTCGACGACCCCGAGGAGAAGATCGGTGTCGACATCGTCAAGAAGGCTCTGACCGCTCCGGTCGCTACCATCGCCAAGAACGCTGGCTTTGAGGGCGCTGTCGTGGTCGACAAGGTTGCCGAGCTGCCCGCCGGCCAGGGTCTCAACTCTGCCAACGGCGAGTGGGGCGACATGATCGAGATGGGCGTCCTCGACCCCGTCAAGGTCAGCCGCGTCACCCTGCAGAACGCTGCTTCTGTCGCCAGCCTGATCCTCATCACCGAGGCCACCGTCTCCGATGTGCCCAAGAACACTCAGCTTGAGGACGCAATCGCTGCTGCTACCGCTGGTCAGCAGGGCGGCGGTATGTACTAAGGCCGACAAGGTCTAGAACTCCCACAGGGAATCCGGGGGCGGGACGGGGACTTCTCTCCGGAACGTCCTCGGACATGCAAAGAGGCTCCGCATCGCGCTTCGCGCTGCGGAGCCTCTTTGCGTCCTGCGGAATATTCCGGAGAGAAGTCCCCGTCCCGCCCCCGGATTCCCTGCGTTTACGGCCTTGAGGCCGGCGGGCGGAGAAGGATGTGGTCGATAGGGATACGTGTCCCCTTCGCTGTTTCGCGCTTTGCGCGAAAGGCGCGTTGCTTTGGGATGGGTGGGGAACGTGGTTGCTTTGGCAACTGATCTCCGCCACAAATTACCCTCGGCATACTTGCGCGAACGATTGCTCGTGCTACACTTGCAATTGCTGTTTCAGGGCGGGGTGAAAATCCCCACTGGCGGTAAATCGGGCGGTGCCAAAGGGGTGCCGTGGCGCAGGCGAGGCGTCTGCGACCGAGCCGATGAGTCCGCGACCCGTGCGTGTGTTGGTTCGCATGCCGGCCGAACTGGTGAGATCCCAGTACCAACGGTTAGAGTCCGGATGAAAGAGGCAGGTGATCTTAATGTCTGAACAGTCGCAGCATATCCATTTTGAGAACACGAATAGGTGGAGCACCAAACAGCTCGTTACTATGGCGTTGATGTGTGCCTTGGGCGCCCTGTTTATGTACGTCCAGCTGCCCATTCTTCCTTCGGCGCCGTTTTTGACGTATGACCCGTCGCTGGTGCCGGCGATGGTGTGCGGGTTTGCGTATGGTCCTGGCGCCGGCACTGCTGTTGCCGCTATGGCTATCGTTATCCATGCGCTCACCACGGGTGACTGGGTCGGCGCGCTTATGAACCTGGTTGCCACGCTGGGCTACATTCTGCCCGCGGCTATCGTCTACCAGAAGATGCATACCTATAAGGGTGCCGTGATTGGCCTGGCGCTCGGCGTCATTGCCGCTACGGCGCTGTCTATGGTCGCAAACCTTACCATTGGCGTATGGTTCTGGTATGGCTCGGCCGATGTGATTCTGCCGCTCATGCTTCCCGCTGTTTTGCCGTTTAACCTCATCAAGACCGTGCTTAACTCGGTACTCACGCTGGCGGTGTACAAGGCGGTCTCTAATCTCATCACGCCCAAGAAGGACCAGGTCAAAGGCCGCGCATGATTGAGTGTCGGGGCGTTTCCTTTAGCTATGACGGTGCCGCACCGGCGCTCGACGGCGTCGATCTGAATATCGAGGACGGTGAGTTTTTCTGCATCCTCGGCGGCAATGGGTCGGGCAAGTCGACGTTTGCCAAGCATCTGAATGCGCTGCTGCAGCCCGATGCAGGCACGGTGCGCATTAACGGCATGGATGCGTCCGACCCCGAGCTGGTCTACGACATTCGCTCGACCGCAGGCATGGTGTTCCAGAATCCCGACGACCAGCTGGTGGCAACGCTTGTCGAAGATGACGTTGCGTTCGGTCCCGAAAACCTTTGCGTGCCATCGGCGCAAATTGCGCAGCGCGTACGCGAGGCGCTGAAGGGCGTGGGCCTGGTGGGCTTTGAGCGCCACGAGACCCATGCGCTCTCGGGCGGACAAAAGCAGCGCGTGGCGCTCGCCGGCGTACTTGCCATGGAGCCGCGCGTGCTTATCTTGGACGAGGCTTCCTCGATGCTCGATCCGCGTGGACGTAAGGGCCTCATGAAGGCTTGCCGCGCGTTGCACGATCGCGGCATGACCATCGTGATGATTACGCACTTTATGGAAGAGGCTGCCGAGGCCGATCGTGTCGCCGTGTTTCAGACGGGACGAGTTGCCATGCTGGGCACGCCCGAGGAGATTCTGACGCGGGCGAATGAACTCGCTCAGCTCAACCTTGACATGCCAGAGTCGTGCCGTTTGGGCATGGCGCTTCGTGCGAAGGGCGTGCCCGTTTGCGCGCAGGTGCGTGAGGCGGATATGGTCGCTGAGATTGTGCAGGCTTATGCCGAGCGAAGTGGGGCAGGCATCGCGGGGCAGTCTTCCGTATCCCAGTCGGAAATCGCTGACGGCACTGTTCCGGTAGACAACGAGGGCAACGCGTCGGAGCCCGTCATCGAGCTATCCCATGTTTCGTACAGTTATTCGCTCAGTCCGCGCGAGCGCCGCCGCTGGCATAAGCGCTCGGTCACTGCGGGCAAATCGAACAAACAGGCTCTCTGGGGAAACGACCCCAGCAGCCCGTGGGCGCTGCGCGATGTATCGCTGACGGTGCGTCGCGGCGAGTTCCTGGGTTTGGCAGGTCATACCGGTTCGGGTAAGTCGACGCTGGTCCAGCATCTCAACGGGCTGATTCGTCCGCAGGAGGGATCCGTTCGCGCGCTGGGGCTCGATCTGTCAAACAAGAAAGACGCCGCCGCGGTTAAGGCCAAGGTCGGCGTGGTGTTTCAGTATCCCGAGCGTCAGCTGTTTGCCGAGACCGTGGTGCAGGACGTGGCATTTGGTCCGCACAACCTTGGCTTGCCGCAAGATGAAGTCGACCGTCGTGTCGAGTCATCGCTCTCACGCGTGGGCCTCGACCTTTCCACGGTCGGCGACAAGAGTCCCTTTGAGCTTTCGGGCGGTCAGCAACGGCGCGTGGCATTCGCCGGCGTGCTCGCCATGGAGCCCGAAGTCCTGGTGCTCGATGAACCCATGGCGGGGCTCGATCCGGCTGCGCGCAGGGATTTCCTAGGGCTCATCGACCGACTTCACCGCGATGGCCTGACCGTTGTCATGGTTTCGCACAGCATGGATGACCTGGCCAATTGCTGCGACCGTATTGTCGTGATGAACGAGGGCGCGGTGTTTGCCGAGGGCACGCCCGCTCAGGTGTTTGCGCATGCCGATGAGCTCAAGTCGATCGGCTTGGGCGTTCCCGCCGCCCAGCGTATGGCGCTGGCGCTTACGGAGGCGGGCGTGCCGCTGCGTCGCGGCGGGCTCTATACGGTCGAGTCGTTGGCCGACGAGTTGGCAGATTTGCTGATCGGTCGCCCAGACGGTTCTTCTAACGTCTCGGACATTGCTAAATCCAAGACGGTCGCGCGAGAGGAGGGCTGCTAATGGAGGCGTTTTCGTTTGGCAGCTACTATCCCGGCGATAGTGCGATCCACCGCCTGGACCCGCGAACTAAGTTGCTCTTGGGCTTTGTGTTTCTGATCACGACGCTCACAGTCAGCAGCTTCTGCGGACTGGCCCCGGTCGCAATCTTCGTTGTCCTGATCTATACCGTGTCCCGGGTGCCGTTGCGCCGGGTCCTATCATCGATGGCACCATTGCTGGCGATTGTCGTGGTGGTCGCAGTGCTCAACCTGTTTTCCGACCAGAGCGGGCGCATTCTGTGGCAGCTTGGCATTTTGCAGATAAGCGAGGGCTCGCTGCATTCTGCCGCCTTTATGGCGTGCCGCCTGACGTTGATGATGGCCGGCATGAGCGCCATTACACTCACCACGCCGACGCTCGACCTCACCGCGGGCTTTGAGCGCCTGCTCGCGCCGTTTGCGCGTGTGGGACTTCCTACGCACGAGCTCGGCATGATCATGGGTATCGCGCTACGCTTTATGCCGCAGTTTGCCACTGAGATGAAGCAGACGGCCGATGCACAGGCAAGCCGCGGCGCGCGCGTGACGGGCGGTCCGCTCGGCGGCGTGCGTATGCTCGGCAGTGTGGCGATTCCGCTGTTCACCGGCGTGTTCCGTCATGCCGAGACGCTTTCGGCCGCTATGGATGCGCGCTGTTATCACGGCGAGCAGGGGCGCACACGTCTGCATGCGCTTACGTTTGGCCGCGACGATGCGTTGGCGGCGGTGGTGACGGCGTTGCTGCTCATCTGCGTCATCGTCATCAATCTTCAACTTGTTTAGGCGCGATTCGAGCGCAAGAAAGGGGCCCCTATGACCGACAACGACCGCACGGCTCAGCTTGAGCGCGCCTGTTCGTATCTCAGGCGCATTCCGGCGTGGTATCTGGCCACGACCGATGTGGCCGACGGACATCAGCCCCGCGTGAGACCGTTTTCGTTTGCCATGGTCGATGACGGTAAGTTGTGGTTTTGCACGTCGCGCGACAAGGATGTGTGGGCGGAGCTGAGCGCGAATCCCAAGTTTGAGCTCTCGGGCTGGAAGCCGGGGGAATGTTGGATCGTATTGACCGGCGAAGCCGCACTTGAGGACGACGCAGTTGCGAGCGACAAGGTGCGTCAAGCGGGTTTTAAGCACATGGTGGGCATTGGCGAGGAACACGAGAGTGCCAACGACGGCCGCCTTGCTTTCTTTTCGGTCCGCAACATTGCTGCGCGCTTCTGTGATATCGACGGCAGCGAGGAGCGCCTGGAGCTCTAGCTCGCACAAACCAGGTTCCCAAACTAGCTAGTACAGGAGGAAACGTGGACGGATTGAATACGGTGTTGGAGTATCTGACGTCGGTGCCGGCATGGTATTTGGCGACGAGCGTTGACGGACAGCCTCATGTGCGTCCGTTTTCGTTTGCGCAGATCCAGGATGGCAAGCTGTGGTTTGTAACAGCGCACACCAAAGACGTGTGGCAAGAGCTGCTACAAAATCAGCGCTTTGAGGCCACGAGTTGGTGGCCGGGCCATGGCTGGCTCATCTTGCGCGGGCGTGCCGGCTTGGATGACCGGGCCTTAGACGAAATGCGCGAAGCCGGGTGGAAGCATCTAGAGCGCCTGGGCGAGCACTATGAGGGGCCTAACGACCCCACGCTCGTCTTCTTTAGCGTCGAGGATCCCGAGGCTTTTATCTGCAATCACGACGAATGGGTGCCGGTCGAGCTCTAGCCAGCTGGCTCATCCTAACAACTTGGTTTTCGCATGGGCGGGCCCCGTATTGCCCGGCGCCGTTAGGAGCGCCGGTCAATACGGGGCCCGCCCCATTCGTCAATTCCTTCAAGCGAATGTGTCGGGAATGTTTCAATGCATGAATATGTAAACCATTTACGTGTTAATGCATCTTTTGGTGCTAAAGTTTCAACCCACTTCATAACGACCGCTGCGAAATGCGCATCGGTGCATAAATCGCAGACAAGGAGTCTGATATGTCTTTGAAGGTTGGAATCGTCGGCGCGGCTGGATATGCCGGAGCCGAGCTCATTCGCCTCGTGCTCGGTCATCCCGAGTTTGAACTTGTCGCCATTACGTCCAACGCCGATGCCGGCCAGCCGTTGTCTGCGGTGTATCCGAGCTTTGCTGGCGTGAGCGATCTGGTTTTCACCACGCATGACGCCCCCGAGCTTAAATCCTGCGACGCCGTCTTCTTGGCCGTGCCGCATACCGCGGCCATGGCTCAGGTGCCCGCCCTGCTTGCCGCGGGAGTCTCCTGCATTGACCTCTCGGCCGACTATCGCCTGAGCGACGCGTCTGTCTTTGAGGCATGGTATGCCGTCGAGCACACGAGCCCCGAGTTGCTCAAGACCCGCGCTTTCGGCCTGCCCGAGCTGTTCTGCCAGGACTTGGAGACCGCCGCATCCGATTATGCTGATGGCAAGTCCGTGCTGGTCGCCTGCGCCGGTTGCTATCCCACCGCAACGAGCCTTGCCGCCGCGCCCGCCGTGCGCGCTGGCTGGGTTGCCCAGAGCGGCCCCGTGATCGTTGATGCCATCAGCGGTGTGACGGGTGCCGGCAAGTCCTGCAACGCTCGTACGCATTTTTGCAGCGCCGACGAGAACTTGGAGGCCTACGGCGTGGGCAAGCATCGCCACACGCCCGAGATTGAGCAAATCCTTGGCCTGACCGATCGCGTCGTCTTCACCCCGCATCTGGCACCGCTCAAGCGCGGCCTGCTCTCCACGGTGACGCTGCCGCTCACGCCGCAGGCCATTGACTCCCTGGCTCTTGAGGATGTCGTCGACTATTACAAGCAGTTCTACGCTGGACGCACCTTTGTGCGCGTGCTCGACGCCGGCCAGCAGCCCAAGACGGCTTCGGTCGTCGGAACCAACGCCGCCCAGATTGGCCTCGCGCTCAACAAGCGCGCGGGCGTTCTGGTGGCGACGGGCGCCATCGACAATCTGTGCAAGGGTGCAGCAGGCCAGGCGGTCCAGTGCGCCAACATCGTCTTTGGTTTTGACGAGCGACGAGGCTTGCCCACAGTGGCGTGCCCGGTGTAGCACATTCGATTGTTAACGATTTGGTAGTCGGGCATCGAGTGGGGCGCCACTCTTAAGCTGGTCTCATGATTACGACTGGCATGGCGCACCAACCGATGTCCGTTTTTTGTTTGACATAAGGAGTCATGAAGACGATGAATACCGAGCTGTTTGATATCAAGATTCGCGCCGTCGAGGGTGGCGTTACGGCTGCGGCTGGTTTTAAAGCTGCGGGCATCCACGCTGGGTTCCGCAAGAACCCCGAGCGTCTGGATTACGCGCTCGTCGTGCCCGATAAACCCTGTCCCGGTGCCGGCGTGTTTACCACCAATCGCTTTTGCGCGGCGCCCGTGCAAGTGAGCCGTGCCAACCTGGGCGGTGCCGACAAGGGCTATGGTATCATCGCCGGCGTTTCGGTCAACTCTGGCAATGCCAACGCCGCCACGGGTGAGACTGGCCTTGCATGCGCGCGCGAGACGTGCAGCATTGCATCGCAGGTCATCGGCTGCGAACCCCAGCAGATTCTGGTTGCCTCCACGGGTGTGATTGGCCAGATTCTGCCGATCGACACGTTTGAGACCGCCATTCCTGCTGCCTACGAGGCACTTTCCGCCCACGGTGGCGCCGATGCCGCTCGTGCCATCATGACGACCGACACGCACTCCAAGGAGTACGCCGTGTCCTACGTCAGCGAGGCTGCGGGACACACAGGCAATGCCTATACGGTGGGCGGTATGTGCAAGGGCTCGGGCATGATCATGCCCAACATGGCCACCATGATCGCGGTCATCACTACCGATGCCCCCGTCGAGCCGGCGGCGCTCCACGCCCTGTTGCTCTCCACCGTCAAGCAGACCTTTAACAAGGTAACGGTCGATTCCGACACCTCGACCAACGACACCTGCATCATGCTTGCCTCCGGCGCCGCTGCCGCAGATGCCGAGCCTATCGTCGAGGGTTCCGATGCCTTTGACGAGTTGGCATTTGCCGTGCACGAGGTGTGCGAGAGCCTGGCGCGCAACATCGCCGCCGACGGCGAGGGCGCATCCAAACTTGTTACGGTCAACGTTACCGGCGCCGTGAACGACGAGGAGGCCGATATCGCCGCCCGCGCCGTTGCCAACTCGCCGCTCGTTAAGACCTGCATCGCCGGCCACGACTGCAACTGGGGCCGCGTTGCTATGGCGCTTGGTAAGTGCGGCGTGAAGTTTAATCAGGAAGACGTTTCTATCGACATGATGGGCATGCCCGTCTGTCGCGACGGTCTGACTGTTCCCTTTGACGAGGACGAGGCTCTACGACGTTTCGAGGCGCCCGAGATCGTGATCTCGGTCGACCTGGGCGCAGGCGACGCGGCAACGACCGTGTGGACCTGCGACCTCACGCATGAGTATATCTCCATCAACGGCGACTACCGTTCCTAGATTCCAGGCACGCTGCGCATCTTGCCGCGATTGCGGACAGCGGAGCACGGCGCGATAACGATACGAAAGACGAGGCAGATTATGAAATTCGCACGCAATTGTCGTTCGAGCGAATCCAACGAAGCAACCGCGCAGCTGCTGTTTGAAGCGCTGCCGTGGATTAAGAACCTGACCGGCAAGACGGTTGTTATCAAATATGGCGGAGCCGCCATGGTTGATGAGCAGCTGCGCCGCGACGTGATGAGCGACATCGTTTTGCTCAAGATCATCGGTATGCGCCCCGTCATCGTGCACGGCGGCGGCAAGGCTATCAACGAGGCGCTGAGCCATTACGATATTCCCGTCGAGTTTAAGAACGGCCAACGCGTGACCACGCCGGCGACTATGGATATCGTGCGCGAGGTGCTGGGCGGCAAGGTTAACCAGGAGCTGGTTGCTGCCATCAACCACCACGGCAACCTGGCCGTGGGCGTGTCGGGCAGCGATGCCGGCACGCTCATCGCCGAGCCGCTCGACCCCGAGCTCGGTCGCGTGGGCAAAGTGACGCACGTCAACACCGACTATATCGAGCGCTTACTCGATAGCGAGTACATCCCCGTCATCGCTACCGTCGCGGCGGGGGAGGACGGCGGTTTCTTCAACATCAACGCCGATACCGCCGCCGGTGCCGTTGCCGCGGCGCTCCACGCGCATAAGGCGATCTTTTTGACCGATGTCGATGGTCTGTACAAGGACTTTAGCGACAAGGACTCGCTTATCTCCAACCTAACGCTCGACGAGGTTAACGAAATGCTCTACGGCGGCGAGGTCGATAAGGGCATGATTCCCAAGCTGCGTGCGGCCGTCGATGCGCTTACCGGCGGCGTATTTCGTGCCCACATCATTAACGGTACTACGCCGCATTCGCTGCTCCTGGAGCTGCTGACCGATGCCGGCGTCGGCACCGTGATTCATTCCACCGAGACGGCTTACGAGTTCGATACGCATCCGCATCCGCTTTCGACGTTTGCTGCGCGTCTGACCGAGAACCTTGACGAGGTCGAGAAGCTTCAGACGGTCTAGCTGACCCGCAGCCGCCCCATTCCTGCACCCATAGCCCCGCGCCGTCTGGCGCCCAACGAAAGGCATCTCATGTCACTTGCAGCTCAGCAATCGCTTGAATCCCATTACGTTATGCATACCTTTGGCCGCTCTCCGGTCGAGTTTGTCGAGGGTCACGGCATGAAGCTCACCGGCGACGATGGCCGTGAGTACCTCGACTTTCTTGCCGGCATCGGCGTGTGCAGCCTAGGTCATGGCGACCCGGCCGTGCTCTCGGCGCTCGAGGCACAGACCAAAAAGCTCATGCATGTCTCCAATTACTTCTACATCGAGCAGCGCGGACAGGTCGCGGCGCTGCTGTCCAAGCTTGCTAACGACGACGTAGATGGTGCGCGCGTGCTTGCCGATGCCATTGTCGCCGGCGATGAGACCACGGCAGCTGCTCTTGGTGCCCCGGCTGCGGATGAGCAGGTTTGGGAGACCTTCTTTGCCAACTCTGGCGCCGAGGCCAACGAGGGCTCGATGAAGCTCGCGCGCCTGTACGCCAAGCGTGCCGGTAATGGCGGCAACACCATCGTGTGCATGCGCGGCGGCTTCCACGGCCGTACGCTCGAGACCATTGCCGCTACCATGCAGGATTGGCTGCAGGACAGCTTCCGCCCGCTGCCGGGTGGCTTTGTGGCCTGCACGCCCAACGATGTGGACGAGCTGCGTGCGATCTTTAAGCAGCTGGGGAGCGAGATTTGTGCCGTGATGCTCGAGCCGATCCAGGGTGAGAGTGGCGTGCACCCCATGACCGAGGAGTTTATGGCGGCGGCGCGCGACTTGGCACACGAGGTGGGCGCCGTTCTTATCGCCGACGAGGTCCAGTGCGGCATCTTCCGCTCCGGCAAGCCGTTTGCATTCCAAACCTATGGCGTGGAGCCCGACATCATGAGCCTAGCCAAGGGCATTGCCGATGGCGTGCCCATGGGTGCCGTCGTGGCAAAGAAGGAGATTGCCGACGTGTTTAAGCCGGGCGACCACGGCT
The DNA here is from genome assembly GCA_019414465.1 of Collinsella sp. Taxonomy (GTDB): domain Bacteria; phylum Actinomycetota; class Coriobacteriia; order Coriobacteriales; family Coriobacteriaceae; genus Collinsella. Next base: position 783 of record DXLY01000051.1, on the reverse strand, counting down.
CGACCTTTGGCGGTAGCTGCTTGGCCGTCGCGGCGTGCACCGCGACGCTCTCCGCGCTTGTGCGCGGCGATTATGCCGACCATGCTGCCAAGGTGGGTGCCTATATGGAGGCAAAGCTCGCCAAGCTGCCGCACGTGACCGAGGTACGTGGTCGCGGCTTGATGCTCGGCTGTGATTTGGATGATGCCGCGGGCGACGCGCATGGTGTTGTTGCCCGCGCGCTGGCCGCCGGTGCCGTGATCAACGCTACGGGTGCGCATACGCTGCGTTTCCTGCCGCCACTCGTCTGCGAGGAAGCCGACGTGGACAGTCTGATCGAGATCCTGTCGGGTGTTTTGGGCTAACGCGGCGCAATAACTCAATTTGGACCGAGTTCCGGACTGTGGACGTGCCCTATGCGGCATGATTCAGCGGTCTGGAGCCCGTTTTGCCTTAGATTTGCTAAGGCAGGGAGACCTGCTGGTCAAAAAACATCAAATATGAGTACTGTTACCGATTTGGTAGCAGCAATTTTGGACTAATAAGGCCAGATAGCAAGTCGAAATGGCGATGAAAGCATGATTTTGATCTGACTGTTAGTCCTTATAATGGACATATGTTGCGTAACTTAAGCAAATACTATCTTTTTATATGTTGCAAACAAAGCAGCAGTACTCATTTTTGCCATTATTTGGCCACGGCCTTTGTGACAGACGTGCTGGCGGGCTCGAATCCCTCTGCGATGGGCACAAACAAAAACGGTCCCCTTGCGAGGACCGTTTCCAATTCAATGGTGGGCGATGA
>DXLY01000050.1 GCA_019414465.1 Collinsella sp. | reverse complement strand
TCCTGGATAACGGTTCTGGTGTGCCGCAGGATATGCAGGAGCGTATCTTCGATGCTCGTGTCACTTCCAAGCTCGAGAGCATGAAAATGGACCGTTGGGGTGTTCACGGTCGTGGCATGGCATTGTTTTCGATCAAGCAGAACACCGACGAGGCCCGTGTGGTCGCGTCCGGTGTCGATCTTGGCTCGGCCTTTAAGGTGAGCGTTGCGGCCGACCGCCTCAGTGAGCGTGCCGATCAGTCCAGCTGGCCCCAGGCCGTCAAGGATGAGGACGGACGTTATGTCTGTGCTCGCGGCCCGCATAATATTATTCGCGCTGCCTGTGAGTTTGCGCTCGAGGAGCTGCGTGGTTGCGATGTCTATCTTGGTTCTCCGTCTGAGATTGCCGCGACCCTTTATGCTCAGGCGTCAAGTCGGCTCGATACGTCTCGTCTCCTGTTTATTGATGACGAGAGCGAGCTTCCGGTTGTCGATCGTTTAGGCCTTGCCTCTGATGCCGAGGACTTTATTCGTATCTGCTCGGGTTTGGGTCTTGAGATGTCCGAGCGCACGGCACATCGCATTTTGGCAGGGCAGATTAAGCCCGTTCGCGGTGTGACCGCGCGTCTGCTGCGCGAGCGTGATTCGTCCTCGCATGCGCCGGCTCCTGTCGATCTCGCGAAGGATCGTCGCGGGCTTCGTATTGCCAAGGATGACATGGCACAGTTTTCGCGTGCTGTGGAGCGCGACTTTAATGACCTTGCCGCCCGGTACTATCTCAACCTTTGCGGCGACCCAAAGATTCGCGTTTCGCGTGATCGAATCACCGTGACCTTCGATCTTGCCAAAGAGGAATAGTGCCTTTACCGAGTCCACTCGGTACGATAAAGTTATTGCAGTTAAAACGTACTTTTAAACGCAGGAGTTTCTTCATGGATTGCCTGAAGGTATCAAGCAAATCATCGCCCGCGTCCGTTGCCGGCGCCATCGCCGGCATGGTCAAGGATGGTGTACCCGTCAACATCCAGTGTGTCGGCGCCGGTGCCGTCAACCAGGCCATTAAGGCCGTGGCTATCGCACGCGGTTTTTTGATTCCAACCGGTTTTGATATTTCCTGCGCGCCCGTGTTCTCCGACATCCTCATTAACGGGGAGTCGCGCACGGCCATCCGCCTTTCTATCTACGTTCACCAGATCAATCGGGCTGCTATGGATAACGTCGTCATTGATGATGTTAAGCCTGTGGCATAGCTTCTGCTTGCCTCGATTTGCCTCCCTTCCATCGTTAGGACTTATGCACATGGACCAGCGTTCCGTACGCGATATTCTTGCCGGTAAAACCTACTTTATCCGCACCTTTGGCTGCCAGATGAATCAGCACGACTCTGAGCGCGTGAGCGGTCTGCTCGATTCGTATGGTTGCCTCATGGCGCTCGATCCCGAGCATGCCGATATTGTTGTCTTCATGACATGCTGCGTGCGCGAGGCCGCCGATACTCGCCTGTACGGTCAGTGCAACTCTTGTAAGAGCCTCCCGCCCTCACCCTCGGGCAAGCGTGTGGTTGCCGTTGGTGGTTGCATCGCGCAGCGCGATGGCGAGGGCCTGCTCACCAACGTCGATAACGTCAATGTCATCTTTGGTACGCATTCCATCGCACATGTGGCCGAGCTCATTGCCGAGGCGTTCCTTGATGGCAAGCGTCATATCCGCACCAATGAGCATGAGGATACGGATGCCATGAGCATGCCGTGGCATCGCGAGACCCAGTATCACGCCTGGGTGCCCATTATGACGGGCTGCAATAATTTCTGTACCTATTGCATCGTGCCGTACGTGCGCGGTCGCGAAAAGAGCCGCCCCTTCGAGGAAATTGTCGACGAGGTGACCGGTTTGGTGCGCCAGGGCGTGCGCGAGATTACGCTGCTGGGCCAAAACGTTAACTCATATGGTCGCGATCTGTTTGGCAAGCCGCGTTTTGCCGATCTGCTGCGTGCCGTGGGTGATACGGGTGTGGAGCGCATCTTCTTTACCTCTTCTCATCCTAAGGATCTGCTGCCCGAGACCATCGACGCCATGGCCGAGACGCCCGCCGTCATGCCGCAGCTTCACTTGGCCGTTCAGTCGGGCTCCACGCGTATCCTCAAAGAGATGAATCGCCGTTATACACGCGAGGACTATCTGGGCCTGGTCGATCGCATTCGCAACCGCATGCCCGATATCGCGCTCTCGACCGATATTATAGTTGGCTTCCCGGGCGAGACTGAAGAGGACTTTGAGCAGACGCTCTCACTTGCCGAGACGGTCCGCTATGCTCAGGCCTATACCTTCATCTATTCCAAGCGCGCCGGTACCCCGGCCGCAGAGATTGACGATCCTACGCCGCATGAGGTTATTCTCGAGCGTTTCAACCGCCTGGTTAAGGTTATCGAGACTACGGCACACGAGTATAACCAGGGTGAGCTTCATACTGTGGTGCCGGCGCTCATTGAGGGAACGAGTAAAAAGAACGACGCTGTCCTGCTGGGCAAGAGTCCCAAGAATCAGACCGTGCATGCGCCTATCCCCGAGGGTTACAGCATCGATCAGCTTGTTGGCAAGATCGTTGATGTTGACGTTGACGTTGCCAAGACCTGGTATTTGTCCGGCTCCGTTGTGGGCGAGCCGCGCTAATGGTTTCTCCCAGGGCAGGACTTTCCGCCGTTGCGATCGTCGGTCCGACGGCGGTTGGTAAGAGTGATGTTGCCGACCGTTTGGCAGCTCGTCTTTCGTCCGAAGTGCTGTCGTGCGATGCGATGCAAATCTATCGCGGCATGGATATCGGTACCGCAAAGATGGCGCCCGATGAGTGTACGGCGCCGCTGCGTCTCGTCGACATTGTAGAGCCGGGTGTGGCATATTCTGCTGCGCTTTATCAGGCTGACGCTCGCGCGCATGTTGAGCGCTTGCTTGGCGAGGGCCGCCTGCCGGTTTTTTGCGGAGGTACGGGGCTATATCTCAAGGCCGCCCTTGATGAGATGGACTTTCCCTCGGGTGAACTTGAGGACGATCGTCGTGCGGGCTATCAGGAGCTTGCCGAGCGTATTGGCGAGGAAGAACTGCATGCCCTGCTTGCCGAGCGTGATCCAGAATCAGCTGCTGTTATTCATCCCCATAACGTGCGGCGTGTGATTCGCGCGCTCGAAATGCACGATGATGGGGTTTCCTATGCGCAGCAAAAGTCGCAGTTTAGTGTTCCGCGCGAGCATTATCATGCGTTATGGTTTGGCCTGACGCGAAATCGCGAGGTGCTCTATGAACGCATTAACCTGCGCGTCGATCTGATGTTTGAGCAGGGTCTTGTCGACGAGGTCCGCGGTCTTATGGACCAGGGGCTGGGAGATGCCCTGACGTCGATGCAGGCAATTGGCTATAAAGAGATCATCGATGCTTTCAATGGCGTGATGAGCATGGATGAGGCTCGCGAACTCATTAAGATGCGTTCGCGTCGTTATGCCAAGCGTCAGCTTTCGTGGTTTAAGCGCGATGACCGTATCGTGTGGTTTGATATGGATGAATGTACGATCGATGGGGTCGTTGAGGATATCCTGCATCGTATTGAGGCTGCCTAATGGCCCGTTTCCCCCTTGTTCCCACGGCACCCGAGCCCGAGCGTGCCATTTTAGTTGGTGTTGAGTGGCGCGACAATGCATGGCCACTCGATCGATCGCTCGATGAGCTGGAACGCCTTGCCCACACGGCTGGTGCCCAGTGCGTGGCACGCTTGTCGCAGCGTTTGGTAAAGCCGTATCCTAAATCGTTTATCGGTTCCGGTAAGGTTGAAGAGCTGTGCGGCCTGGTGCATCGCATGGATGCCGATGTCGTTATTTTTGACGACGACCTGACCCCCTCGCAGCAATCCTATTTGGAGAAAGCCGTGGGCGAGCCGGTAAAGATTATCGATCGTACAGCACTGATCCTGGATATCTTTGGCCTGCATGCTCAGACGCGTGAGGGACGCCTGCAGGTACAGCTGGCACAGCTTCAATATTTGTTGCCTCGCCTGCGTGGCATGTGGAGCCATCTCGCCAAGGAGCAGACGCGCGGCGGCATCGGCTCACGTTTTGGTCAGGGCGAAAGTCAGCTCGAGGTCGACCGTCGCCTCATTCGTAATAAGATCGCTGCGCTTCGTCGTGAGCTCAAGCAGGTTGAACAGCGTCGTGATGTTCAATCCAAGAGTCGCATTGAGTCACCGGCGTTTCGCGTCGCGTTAGCCGGTTATACCAATGCCGGTAAATCGACGTTACTCAATCGTCTGACCGGCTCTACGGTACTTTCGCGGGACAAGCTGTTTGCTACGCTTGACCCGACGACGCGTTCGTATCGTCTGCCCGGCGGTCGCGGCATGACGATTACCGATACCGTCGGCTTTATTCAAAAGCTGCCCCATGGTCTGGTCGATGCCTTTAAATCGACGCTGTCCGAGGTTTTGGGCGCCGATCTAATTCTCAAAGTCGTAGATGCGTCTGACGAGGACTATGAGCGGCAGCTGGAGGCTGTCGACCGCGTGCTTGATGAGATCGGCGCCGGAGAGCGTTTAACGCTGACCGTATTCAATAAAATCGATCTTCTCGATAGCGTCGATCGATTGAGTTTCCGTCGTCGCTATCCGGAGGCCGTTCTGTTCTCGGCCCAAACGGGCGAGGGGCTCGACGATCTCGTCGACCGGATTGCTCGCGAGGCAGCTGCCACCGATGTGTTGCTCTCCGCTGATATCCCGTATCGTGAGGGCGCTCTCATCACGCTGGTGCATGAGCAGGGAACCCTTCTGCATGAGGAATATCTCGAGGACGGCGTTCGCATTGTGGCGAAGTTGCCGGCTCGTATTGCACCGCTGCTCGAGCGTTATCGCACCGAGTAGACGAGCTCCAAAATGCCCAGAATGATGGGCTGATGCAGCAGATAAAAGAGGAGAGCGTGACGTCCAAGGCTGGCGAGCGCCGGCAGGGGGTTGGCGTAGGCCCAGCTAGGGACGGTCTTATCGATTCCCTGCGCTATGTGTGCGGCGAAGTATCCTGCAAGATACATAAAGATAAACGGGATGATGGGGTAGTAATCACCTGAGATAAACCCAGGGCTCGGAAATCCCAGCCACGCCAGGTAGGGGACAGGGTAGATCGTTTTGGGGATGCTCCAGGTGATTACGAACAACATAAGGCATAGGGGCATGCCCCATCTCGCCGTTATCTTCTTAAGGACGGGATCGGTCAACGCCACGATGCCGGTGCATGCGGCCATGCAGTAGATGATGCCAAAATTAACCGAATCGTCGACTGAGACAAGTGTTGTTGCCAACCAGACAACGAGTGCTGCTAAGGCGTATTTGGCGGCACGTTTGATATTGTTGCGCGAAAGGGTGCACATCCAACCGGCGATAAACAAAAATACCCAGCTGATGCTGGCGCGCCAGATGTCTTGAAAGGCTGACTGGGTAAACCAGGGCATATCCCAGCCGTACAGGTAGGCGAGATCATAGCAAGCGTGAAAACCTGCCATAGAAATCATCGTAAACCCGCGGACGGTATCAAATATGGTGATGCGTTTTTGCATTACGAGAACCGGCGCATCAAGCCGACGACTTTGCCCAGGATAACGGGATTCGTTGCATAGATAGGTTCCATGGTGTCGTTCTCGGGCTGCAAGCGCACACGCCCCTGCTCCTTGTAGAACGTCTTGACGGTCGCCGAACCATCAATCATGGCCACGACAATTTCGCCGTTCATGGCACTCTTTTGTTCACGGACGATGATGTAATCGCCATTGAAGATGCCGACATTGATCATTGAGCTCCCATGCACCTCAAGGATAAAGGAACCCTGATCAGTGGCGATTTCGGTCGGGATAGTAAACGTGTCTTCGATATTCTGCTCGGCCAGAATGGGAATCCCAGCCGCGACGCGACCAACGAGCGGTAGCGAGACCGTTCCGCGAGGTGCGGTGGGCTCGTCAGATTTAGAAATTGAGACAGAGGAACCATCCTCGTTAAAGAGTTCCAGGGCGCGCGGTTTGGTGGCATCGCGCTTGAGTAGCCCGCGCGCCTCCAGGGCAGAGAGATGGGCGTGCACGGTGCTGGGGGAGGAAAGGCCCACGGCAGAAGCCATCTCGCGCACGCTGGGCGGATAACCCTTCTCCTGCTGATATTCCTTGATGAAGTCGTAAATTTGCTGCTGACGCTTGGTAATTTTGCGAGCCATCAGGGCATCCTCTCTACCCATGTCAAACAAATGTTCGAATTTTGCTTGACAGGAACAACTGTTCGAAGATAATAATAACCGAACATTCGTTCTCGCGCTAGACATTTTTGTCCGCGCGGCTTGATAAAACTGTTCTCAGCAAAACACGCGAGAGGAGAACATGATGAACGTAACGAATATGGTCCAGGGAAACCTCGCCCTTAAGCTCGAGACGCCTGCAGAACCCACTTTTACGGTTGTTCAGGGTGGCCGCTCCGGCTTTCAGCCTTTGACCGTAAAGCCTGCGCGCAATCAGCAGGCTGTAGTCGCGCCGGCCCGCGTTGCCCTGAAGGTTCCGACGATTGTCGCCGTCGCCGTTGCGCTTACGCTCTTCTTTGTCCTCGCTATGTCGGTCTTTAGCACTCGTCACGCCGCGTATGCCGAGTCCGTTTCCAACATTACCTACGAGACCATTCGCGTTCAGCCTGGCGATTCTCTTTGGTCGATTGCCGAAGAATATCCAATCGAAGGCCTTTCCACGCAAGAGACTTCCGACATGATCCGTAGCGTCAATCATCTGGAGCATGGTTCGCTCGCCGCCGGTGCGCATCTTAAGGTTCCTGCTCGTTCGTAATCATTATCGCGCTGCGCATGGTACCCTTGTTATCGTTTAAGAGGAGGTACCATGCGCTGTCCCAAATGCGGCAAGGCACATACCCGCGTCGTTGATTCCCGTATGCAGGAGTCAAATAACACCATTAAGCGCCGTCGCGAATGTTGCTCGTGTAACTACCGCTTTACAACGTTTGAGCGATGCGAGGACCCTATCGAGGTCATTAAGTCAGATGGAACTAAGCAGCGGTTCGATCGCAATAAGCTTCTTGTCGGCTTGATGCGCGCCACCATCAAGCGCGATATCGACACTAAGAAGCTCAATGAGATTATCGATGACATCGAGGTCGAGCTGCGCTCTCGCACACTGACGGCCGTCACGTCCCATGAGTTGGGTGACATGGTGCTCAAGCGCTTGGCCAAGATCGACAAGGTGGCGTACATCCGCTTTGCCTCGGTCTACCGCGATTTCAAAGACGTCGATGAGTTTCTGCAAGAGCTCGACAAGCTAAGGTGATTCCATGTCCAACATTACCGTCAACATAAAGCGTCTCGATCCCACCGTCGAGCTTCCCAAATACGCCCATCCCACCGATGCCGGCTTGGATTTGCGCTCCAATGAGGACTGCGTCCTGAAGCCCTTCGAACGCCGTCTGGTCTCTACGGGGCTGGCCATCGCCCTGCCCGATGGCTACGCCGGCTTCGTTCAGCCCCGCAGCGGCTTGGCCATCAAGCAGGGCCTGTCTATAGTCAACACGCCGGGCCTCATCGACGCCCACTACCGAGGAGAACTCAAGGTTATCCTCATCAACCTGGATCCCTCCATTAACATTCAAATCAATAAAGGCGACCGCATAGCCCAACTCGTCATCCAAGAAGTCCCCACGGTCAACCTCATAGAAGTAGAAGAACTAGACGAAACCGACCGAGGCAACGGAGGCTTCGGCTCCAGCGGCGTCGCTTAATCATTTTCAAGATGTAGAGTTGGCCTCTCACCCGGGGCCCACACATATCATCCCGTGCTCAAACATTCTCGCTACGCTGCGAAACTGCGCGCGGGACGATATGTGTGGGCCCCGGGTGAGAGGCCACATACTTGAATATGTATTTCGACTTGCGCGGTGGGCCTCATCAATATAATTACGACTTGTTTGTTGTTCTGACTCTCTATTAGCTGGACTACATCCTTGTAAATCCTAACCGGGAATGTGTTTTAGGTTCTAGTTAGTATGCGGCAAAGGGATACCGCCTTTGTCGCATCGGCTTACTGTATTTATATTTTCCTGTTTTACCTTTGCAGGTTCTAATGGAGGGGATACCGAAGTAGCTGCTAGTAAGTAAACGCAGCCGCTCTGCCGGAGCCGCCCTTATATCGTTCCACGCGCAGTTTCGCAGCGAAGCGAGAATGTTTGAGCATGGAATGATATAAGGGCGGCTCCGGCAGAGCGGCGGACATTCGACTAGCGGATATGCGCGGGCTTTCCTCCCCAGTAGAAGCGGCAGAAGGCTCGTTTGCGCTTTTGGGGTTTGCCTACGAGCTCCATGGTTGCGATGGCTATGTCTTCGGCTGCGTGTGGGCGGCGTAGTACTTCGCCGTTGATGAGCAGTGCCTTGAGCGACTCAGGATGATCGTGGAGATGACGCAACGTCACGATGAGCTCTCGTGCGGTGGTGACATGCATGCTGGCGCCCATGCCGGTGAGCATGGTGGTGTTGGCCTTTTCCTGGCCATAGGACTTGCCCAGCAGGATCATCGGCAGGTGTGCGCACAGGCATTCGGTGACGGTGAGTCCGCCCGATTTGAGAATTGCCAGGTCGCAGCCGTGCATAAGCGCTGCCATATCATCGACATAGTCCAGAACCGTGACGTTTTCGAGCTTCATGGCGTCGAAGAGCGTTTTGAGGCGGGTGGCATATTCGGTGTCTTTGCCCGGCAAAAAGACAAAGTGCATGTCTTCGAAGCTGCGTAGGAAGGGGAGGGTGCGGTCCATCTCCGCGCGAAAGCGAACGTACGGTTGAGGCAAGCTGGCACCGGCCATTACCAGCACGACGGTCTTGTCGGTGGGGAGGTTGAACTTAGCTAGCTCTTCCTCGCGATCGTAATCCGTGTCGAATCCGGCGCGAATAGGAATGCCGGTAATGCGAATCTTTGTCTCGAGCACCTTGCGCGGACGCAGCGTTTCGGCCATAAATTCGTTGGCAACACAGAATAAATCGGTGTCCTTGTGGGGCCACCATCCCTCGACTTCGTAGTCGGTCGGTACGCAGATGACCGGATAATCGATACCCGTAATTACGCGGGCGCCCACGGCAACATTGGCTGCTGTGATGTGCGTTGCAACCACGGCTATGGGCCTGCGGCTACGAATATATTCGTTGAAGGCGGGGAACATAATTCGCGACCATGCCGTTCCGCCACCCCAGAGAAGATGTCCCGTAAGCGTATATCGCCAGGTCAGGTCGTAAATGGGGCGCGTGGCTCCCGTAAAAGAAGCCGCGGTCTTATTGCCGTCGAATTTAATACGTCCAAAATCAAGGATATCGAGCACTTCAATCTCAATATCCTCGGGGATGCCATTGGTGCCGCGGATGAGGTCGAATGCCTGCGCTATCGCATTTGCGGCGGCCTTGTGGCCCGAGCCAACGGAGGCGTGCACGATGGTCACGAGAGGTTTTTGTTGAGCCAGGAGCGTGGTTTGCTCCGATTGGGGAGTGCTGTGCGTGAGCAGGGGGGCGTCGTCACTCGTCTGCGCCTGGTCCATCGATAACTCCCCTTCAGCTTTGTAATACGGATTTATCATTGTAGTGCATGAGTGTCACGTTCACGTAAATTTGGGTATGAGCGCAAAGAACGTCAATGTTTCGACGAGAGGATGTTCCATGACTACCGATCAGCCGATCGATGTTGCGATTATCGGTGGCGGCCCCGCGGGCTATGCTGCCGCCATTTATGCTGCGCGTGCCAACCTGACGACGACCGTGATTGAGCAGGGCATGTCGGGAGGGCAGATCGCCACAACCAATGAGGTCGAGAACTATCCGGGTTTCCCGCTCCTGAGTGGCGCCGAACTTGGCGAGCGTTTTCAGCAGCATGCAGAGGGCCTGGGAGCACAGGTTACATGGAGCATGGTTACGGGTATCGATTACGATGCCGATGCAGCGTTGTTTACGGTGCATCACGATATGGGCGATACGCTGGCCTCGAGCGTTATCGCTTGCATGGGTGCCACGCCGCGTCCGGCAGGTTTCGCAGGCGAGGATACGTATCGCGGTCGTGGCGTTTCATATTGCGCAACATGTGACGGCATGTTTTTCCGCGGCAAGCAGGTTTTTGTAATCGGTGGTGGCAATTCGGCATGCGAAGAGGCGCTGTTCCTGTCCGACATTGCCAGCAGTGTGACCATCGTGCTGCGCCGCGACCAGTTTCGTGCGCCCGATGGTGTTGTTCAGAAAGTACTCGCAAAGGACAATATTACAGTTAGGTACCAAACTAGTATTGTGGAGCTATCGGGCGAAGCCATGCCAACGACGATTACCTTTAAGGACAATGCATCTGGCGAGACTCATACCGAGTCATTTGAACCTGGCTCGTTTGGCATCTTTGTCTTTACGGGGATGCTGCCGCATACCGAGCTGGTTGAGCATCTAGTCGATCTGGCTCCTGACGGCGGCATTGTCACCGACGATTCGATGGCCACCCGTACGCCCGGCTTATTCGCAGCCGGCGATATCCGTTCCAAGCGTTTACGCCAGGTTGTGACCGCCGTTTCGGACGGAGCCATAGCAGCAACGAGCGCATACGCGTTTCTCCGTGAATAAGTACGATAATATATCTTATGTAAGGTTGCTATCTTTAAACAAAGTGGTTGGACGATGCATCAATGTGTTGTCCAACCACTTTTACTTGCCGGCTATGTGGTATGCAAAACTAGATAACCTAGAATACAATATAGAAAATGAACGGAGGACCTTTATGAACCACGTTAAACACGTTATTCCGATGTCCGATTCGTCGGTAAGCATTAAGCCCGAGGATATTCAGCCCACGGTGCTGCCCGATGCATTCATTCAGTCCGATATCGTGCGTAAACTCAATACGTTGAGTCTGCCGCGCTATAACCAGTTGCCCAATGTGGCACTCTACCGCGACCAGGTCATTGAGTATGTTGCGCTGTGGATGGAGCCGCTGTCCATTTGCGTTGAGCACCCTGTCATTACGCCATCGATGATCAATAACTACGTGAAGGTCGGCCTGGTGCCTGCTCCGGTCAAAAAGCAATATGGCCGCGAGCAGATTGCCCGCCTGATCGCTATCTGCCTCTTTAAGCAGGTGCTACCTATTGCTGCGGTGCAGGCACTCTTTAACATTCAGCGTTTGAGCTACGATGCCCCGACGGCCTTCGATTATGTGGTCGATCAGCTCGAGGCATCGATTCGTTCGGCGTTTTCCGTCGAGCAGGCGCCGGTTCCCGATACGGCGCATCAGGTAACGCGTGAGTCGCTGCTTGTGCGCAGTGCGGTTTCATCCTTCGTTTCGAAAGCGTACCTGATGAGCTATCTAAAGTTTAATGGGTTTAATAGCTAGCCGACGTATAAAACGGGCGGAACAAAGGGCTATCTGCCACTTTGTCCCGCCCGTATTTTTGCTTGGTTGGACGTTATTGGCCCGAAGCCACGCCCATGCCGTAGCCGATAATGAGCCCATACATTTCGGCATAGTATGAATCTAGCCCGTTACAGGGCATGATGATAGTCTTGGAGCCTGGCCAGCGCTCCACAATTCGGCTGGCAAGTGCTTGGGCGCCTGCCTCATTCTCGACATGGTCGATAACGACCTCGCCGCCCGTAAAACCTTCGGCTTCCATGGTGTCGATGATCTTGTTGAGCATCTTCTTTTCGCCACGCGTGTGCCCGACGAGCTCGATTTTACCGGCCTCGCTCGCCGTGCCCAAAATGCGAATATTGAGCTTGTTGGCAATGACGCCGGCTGCCTTAGGAATGCGTCCTGCCTTTGCAAGGTTCTCGTAATTACACAGGCTAAAGAGAATCTTGCTGTTTTGCTCGAGACTGTCGAAGTAAGCGCAGGCGTCCTCAAAGGAAACGTCCGGGTTACTTGCAAGATAACGATCAAACAGCAAGAAGATCAGATCCATCTTGCCGCCTGCTGCCCGCGAATTGACCAGGTGAATCTGACGATTGGGCTCCTCGGCAAGTACCATATCGCGTGCCGTAGCGGCAGCGTTATAGCTTCCAGAGACACCCTCCGAGATTGGCATGCAGATCGTCTTGTCGGCGAGCTTAAAGAGCTCAGCCCACTCCCCCACGCTTGGGCAGGCGCTCGATGATGCGCTGGCTTCCGACTGAATGGCAACATTAAGCTCGTGAACATCGAGCAAAAGGTCGTCGACAAATTCGCGCTCCCCTACTCGAATTTTGAGAGGAGCGAATGCAAAGGTGGTACGGGGTGCAGTCGGTTGCCAATCGCGAAGATTGCAGCTCGAATCTGAGATAAGTGCCCAGCTCATTGAGGGTCCTTTCTAGTTGTTCCCCAACAATTATAGCCATCTTTTTGATTGATTGGACGGCTATCTAGTTTTGAATACTAGATAGCCGTCCTGATTTTATGGCAAACGGTAGGGAAAAAAGAATGGGCCTCGTGACTCAAGATCGCGAGGCCCACGTTCGTTCGCTGCAGTAATAAATTAGTAGCGCACGAAAATGTAATTGTTGTTCATGCCGGCGGCAACGGAGCTGATGATGACGCCCGTTTTGTAGTCGGAAGCATGGATCATCTGACCATTACCGATATAAATGCCGGTATGGTAGGAGTTAACCACAACATCGCCGGGTTGCGGATCGGACACACGGGTCCAACCCATGAAGTCGACCGTGGTGCCCAGACGGCAGTAGCGTCCCGTGAGGCAATAGCTTACAAAACCGGAGCAGTCAAAGCTGTTCGGTCCAATGCCGCCCCAAGAATACGCATAGCCGAGCTTGCTGTAGGCGCGCGAAACAACGGAGCCACCATCAACAGACTGACTCGGTGCTGAAGGCGTGGGAGCCGGAGCGGGCGTGGGGGCAGGCTGCGGTGCGGGAGCCGGCGTGTTGCCGCCCTGGTTGTTGTTATTGTTGGTCTGGCCGCCATTGTTGGTGTTCTCGGTCGTACCGGCGGTGTCGTTGCTCACCGTGGCCTTTT
>DXLY01000005.1 GCA_019414465.1 Collinsella sp. | reverse complement strand
TCGTGACCGACCGCCTGGCTCGCTACTACGAGACGGTCACCAAGCACAACCTCAACTACCGTCGCTACTATCACCAGTTCGACTACTAAGAGCAAATAACGTTTGTGTAATTGGGCCTCGCTCCTATATGGAACGGGGCCTCGCTTGGGTTGGAGAGTAATTATGAGCTATCCCCAGCTTGCCGTCATGAATATCAGCCATCGTTATTTTGACCTTGAGGAGTTCTTTTCTTCGGCGTCGGCTTCGGGCTACACGTGTTGCGAGCTTTGGACCGGGGCGATGCATCTGTATGTCGATTGCCATGGATACGATTCGCTCGAGCAGGTGCGGGAGCTATCACAGCGGTATGGGGTTCGGATTGTGGGGCTTTGTCCCGAACAGAACAACCCCAAGCCGTGGAATATCGCGGCGCGCGGGAATGAGGCGCGTGCCCGCACGCTCGCGTACTTTAAGAACGTTGTAGATATCGCGGCGGAACTTGGAGCCGAGCAGGTCATGGTCTCGAGCGGCTGGGCATTTTTGAACGAGCCGATCGAGGACGCGTGGGGTCGCAGCGCCTCGATGCTGCGTGCGATTGCCGAGCATGCGGGAGAGCGCGGCGTGCGACTGGTGCTCGAGGCCCTACAGCCGGTTGAGTCGATGATCGTGAACTCGGCAGCCGATACGAAGCGCATGATCGAGGCAGTTGATCATCCGGCACTTAAGGCATGTCTGGATTTGGGCGCTATGGCGGTGGCGGGGGATACCATCGACGATTATTTCGATCTGCTTGGCGATGATGTCGCCCACGTGCATTTTGTCGATGTTGCGGCAGATGGCACGACGCATCTTGCCTGGGGTGACGGCGACCGCGATATGCGCGCCGACCTGGATAGGCTGGTGGCGCGCGGCTATCGCGGGGTTGTTTCGGCCGAGACCTATGACTGGCGCTATTTTGCCGACCCCGCAGCTGCCGATGCGCAGGTAATGGCAGAGTATCGTCGTGCGATTGGCGTCTAGGTGGTGTTGGGTTGCGACAATCCGCTCCTATGTTTCCAAATGAATACGGTGTGAGCCGAGGAGGACGATTCTCCCCGCAAACACTCTAGTATGCTAAAGTACCCAGAAGACCGGCGGAGCTATGCCGGTCTTCTGCTCTATATGAAACACAGCATGAGGAGGCTCACCAGATGACGGCCACACCGTGGGGATTCCGGGACATATTGCCCGAGGAGGCTCAGGCGCGCGAGGAGATTGCGCTGACGGTGAAGGGCTGCTTCAGGGAGCATCATTACCTTCCGGTCGAGACGCCGCTGCTCGAGGACAAGGGTTCGCTCGAGGAAGGCGGCCGCATTGCGGACACGCCGTTTAAGCTCTTTGACGATGACGGCCGCCTGCTGGTGGTCCGTCCCGACAACACACTGCCGATCGTTCGCCTGGTTTCGACTCGCATGCGCGCGGCCGATCTGCCGCTGCGCCTGCGCTACGAGGCGCCGGTGGTCCGCGAGTGCCAGCGCAATGCCGGTGGCTCGCGTCAGTTTACACAGCTGGGCTTTGAGCTTATCGGCGCGGGCGACACCGCGGGCGATGTCGAGATTGTCTCACTGGTCGCCGAGGCCGTGCGCAAGCTGGCACTTCCCGGTGCGCGCATTATCGCAGGTAGCGTGCGTCCGTTTAAGGAGCTGCTCGCGGCATGCGAGGATCGCGAGCTGGCCGCCGAGGCCCTGTGCTGCGTGCACGCCAACGACTTTGTGGGCCTCGATGCCCGCGTGGCGGCAAGTGCGGAGTCCGATGCCGTCAAGGCCGCCATTAGCGAGCTGCCGCGTCTGCACGGCGGTGCCGAGGTACTCGACCGCGTGGACGCGCTGCTGGAGGCGGCGGGCATTGTCGCGCCGCTTACGCGCGAGCTGCGTGCCCTGGTCGAGGGCCTGGCCCCCGAGGAGGCCCAGGTGCTGTCGTTCGACTTCTCTATCATGAACTCTTTCGATTACTACACAGGCCTGGTCTTTAAGGCCTATGCCGGCGGACTGCCCGATCCGGTCGGTTCGGGCGGACGCTACGATTCCATTTTTACCGGCGCATTTGGCGACGGCATCGAAGTGCCGGCGGCGGGCTTCGCCTTTTCGCTCGAGCGTCTGGAGGCCGCGCGCACCTCGGCCGAGGATGCCGCTTCCGATGGCGATCACGCCGCGGGCCGTGGCGCCGAGGGTCCGCTGCGCATTGCCGTGCCCAAGGGCTCGCTCAAGGCCGACACGCTCGACGTGCTTGAGTCCGCGGGCTTGGATGTCTCTGAGCTGCGCGATCCCGGTCGTCATCTCATCGTGCGCGGTCGCGACACGCGTGCCGGCGAGGGCGCGGTCGGCGATATCGAGTTTGTCATCGTGCGTCCCAGCGATGCGCCCGCCTTTGTGGGCTGCGGCGGCGCCGACTGCGGCATCTGCGGTTGGGACTCGCTTATCGAGGCCGACCTCAACCTGCTGCAGCTGGTCGATCTGGGCTACGGCCTGTGCACGTTTATCGAGGCGGAGCCTGCATGGCGCGCCGGCCAGGCCGAGCGCAACTACGCCCGCCGCGGGTCGCTTCGTGTGGCCACCAAGTACCCGCGCATCGCGAGTGCCTGGTATGCCGAGCGCGGCGTGAATGCCGATATCGTCTCGCTGCACGGTAACATCGAGCTGGGCCCCATCGTCGGCATGACCGATCGCATCGTGGACGTTACCGCCACGGGTGCCACGCTACGCGACAACGACCTGGTTATTACTGGTCGCATTATGGACTGCACGGCCCGCTTCTTTGTCAACCCGGGTGCCGCTCGCCTGGATCCGCGCGTGCGCAACCTGGCAGATCGCCTGGCCGCGGCCGTGAAGGACAAGCATTTTGAGCCCGTCGCGGGCTCGGCACAATAGCGCGAGCACGCACGGGCGTCCCAACGTCTGGGCTGCGGGCCGATTGGCGCCGCCGCCCGGCCTCTCGTTTTTTCAAACGCAACCTCGACCGATAGGGGATACCGATATGAAGACCATCAAGCTTGCTCCCGGTGAGCGCCTCGTTACCAACCAGCTCAACCGCAAGGGCGTGCTGCCGCAAAACATCGTCGACGCCGCCCGCGATATCGTGGCCAACGTGCGCGCCAACGGCGATGCCGCAGTGCGCGATTACTGTCAGCGCTTTGACGGTGTTGAGCTGCAGAGCTTCCGCCTGCCGCAGGAGCAGATCGATGCCGCGCTCGAAGACCTCGACCCCGCGTTTGTCGCGGCGCTCGAGAAGGCCGCGCGCCAGATTCGCGAGTTTCACCAGCGCGAGGTCGAGCAGAGCTGGTTTACCACGCGCGCAGATGGCACGATGCTCGGCGTTAAGGTGACCCCGCTCGCGGCGGCCGGCATCTACGTGCCGGGCGGTCGCGCGCAATATCCCTCCACGGTGCTCATGAATGCCATTCCCGCCAAGGTTGCCGGCGTCAAGCGCGTGGTCATGGTGACTCCTCCGCAAAAAGATGGCCTGATCAGCCCCTATACGCTTGCGGCTGCCAAGCTCGGCGGCGTGGACGAGATCTATATGGTGGGCGGCGCTCAGGCCGTGGCCGCGCTGGCGTACGGCACCGAGACCATTCCGCGCGTCGACAAGATCACCGGCCCGGGCAACGCCTTTGTCGCCGCGGCCAAGCAGATTGTCTCGGGCGACGTGGGAATCGACATGGTCGCTGGCCCTTCCGAGGTCTGCGTACTTGCCGATGCCACGGCCAAGCCCATGGTGGTCGCGGCCGACCTGATGGCCCAGGCCGAGCACGATCCGCTGGCAGCCTGCTATCTGGTGACCTGCGACGAGCAGTTTGCGCGCGAGGTCGAGGCTGGTATCGACATTCTGGTAGCGCAGTCCCCGCGTGCCGAGATCACACGCGCCTCGCTCGATAACGAAGGCACCATCGTGGTGGCCGCCGACATGGCTGCCGCCGTCGAGGCCGTGAACACCGTGGCGCCCGAGCACCTTGAGCTGCACTGCAAGGACGCGATGGGCCTGCTCGGCGGCATTCGCAACGCCGGCGCCATCTTTGTGGGCGCCTGGAGCTCCGAGCCGCTCGGCGATTATGTTGCCGGCCCCAACCACACGCTGCCGACCGGCGGCACGGCCATGTTCTCCAACCCGCTTTCGGTCGAAGAGTTCGTTAAGCGCTCGAGCGTCATTTGCTATACGCCCGAGGGCCTGCTCTCCGACGCTCCCGCCACACAGCGTCTGGCCGAGGCCGAGGGCCTGTGGGCGCACGCGCTATCCGCCGCCCTGCGTCGCCGTGTGCTGGAGCAGGGCGAGGATGCCGTGAGTGCCGAGTCTCTGGCCGCGGCCGACCTGACCAAGGTCGCTTGGCCGGGTGACGCCGTGGCGACGGTTGCCGAGGGCGTTGACCTGGCGGCTGCGGGCGCGGATGGCGTTGGCGCGACCGGCGAGGAGGCCTAACATGGCCGAACTCACGCCGCGCATGAAGGAGCTCGTCCAGCCCTACCTGGCCGGCATTGAGCCCTATGATCCCAACTTTACGCCCACGCGCATCAACCTTTCGGCCAACGAGAACACCTATCCCGTGCCGGCCGGCGTGCGCGAGGCGATTGATGCAGCCCTGGCTGCCACGCCGCTCAACCGTTATCCCGACCCCATGTCCAACGACCTGCGCGATGAGCTTGCTGCTTGGCATGGCGTGACGCGCGAGAATATCTGCGTGGGCAACGGCGGTGACGAGCTGCTCTATAACTACTTGCTGGCGTTTGGCGGCGCGGGGCGGACCCTGCTCAACTGCCCGCCGTGCTTTAGCGAGTATGCGTTCTTTGCGTCGCTGTGCCAGACCGAGGTGCGCGACGTGTGGCGCGACCCGGCGACCTTTGAGCTCGACCAGGCGGCGGTGCTTGCGGCGGCTCCCGAGTGCAATCTGGCGATCGTGACCTCGCCCAATAATCCCACGGGTGACGTGGCGCCGCTCGACTTTGTTGCGGCTCTGTGCGATGCCTGCCCCGGCATGGTGATGGTCGACGAGGCCTACGTGGAGTTTGCCGACGATTCGTTTGGCGCGGCCACCACGGCGCAGGGGCTTATCGCCGAGCATCCCAACCTGGCGATTCTGCATACACTGTCCAAGGCGTTCGGCACCGCCGGCACGCGCCTGGGCTATGTGATCGCGGCGCCCGAGGTCATCGACGTGTTCGCGGCGATTCGCCAGATCTATTCGGTCAACGTGTTGAGCCAGGCGGCGGCGCTTGCCTGCGTGCGTGCCCGCGATGCGTACGCGCCCGTGGTGGCACAGGTCGCATCCGAGCGCGAGCGCGAGCTGTGCGCCCTACGCGCAATGGCTGCCGAGGGCCTGCCCGTGGAGGTATGGCCGAGCGCGGCGAATTTTGTGCTCGCGCGCACGCCGCATGCCACGCGCGTGCGCGAGCGTCTGCGCGACGAGTATTCAATTTTGGTGCGCGACTTTAGCTACGCGCCGGGGCTCGCGGACTGCCTGCGCATTACCGTGGGCACACCGCAGGAAAACGACGAGGTGCTGGCCGCGTTTGCCGCGCTGGTGAAGGAGGAGATGTAGATGGACCGCTATGCCGAGGTAACCCGCAAGACGGGCGAGACCGACATTGTCGTCAAGCTCGACCTGGATGGATCCGGTGTGTGCGATATCTCGACCGGCGTACCGTTTTTCGACCACATGCTCAACGCCTTTGGCCGTCATGGCCTGTTCGATCTGACGGTGCACGCGGTGGGCGACGTGGAGGTCGATGCGCACCACACCGTCGAGGACACGGGTATTGTGCTGGGCGAGGCGTTTTGCCAGGCTCTGGGCGACAAGGCGGGCATTACACGCTTTGCCGACGCGGCGATCGCCATGGACGAGACGCTTGTGATGGCTGCTGTTGATATTTCGGGCCGCGGGCAGGCCTACTGCGAGCTGCCCGTGCCGACCGAGCGCGTGGGCAGCTTCGATACTGAGCTAGCCGTCGAGTTCTTCTATGCCTTCGCGCGTGACGCCAAGCTCACGCTGCACGTGCGCGAGCTGGCGGGCGGCAACTCGCACCACATTATCGAAGCCGCCTTTAAGGCCGTTGGTCGCACGATGCGCCGCGCCTGCGAGCTCGATCCCCGCGTGCAGGGCATCCCCAGCACCAAGGGCTCACTGTAACCGCCGCAAGGGTAAAACCACCACGAAGGCGCCTGTCCCCTTTGTGGTGGTTTTTGACAAGATGAGGAGGAGGGGTCGCGTGGGCGAACCGAAGATCGTGGTGGTCGACTACCGCAAGGGCAACTTGTCGAGCGTCGTGCGCGGGCTTGCGCGCGCCGGTGCCGCCGCTTGCACGTCGGACGATCCGGAACAGATCCGCAACGCCGACGGCCTGGTTATCCCGGGCGTGGGCGCGTTCTACGACGCGATCGCCTTTATGCGCCAGAGCGGCGAGGAGGCCGCCGTGCTCGATGCCGTTGCCGCCGGAACTCCGCTGCTCGGCATCTGCCTGGGTCTTCAGCTCTTTTTTGAGCGCGGCAACGAGGGCGTGCCTGCGGACGAGGGCGTGGTCGCGGATGGCGGCACCCCCGAGCAGGCTGGCGGCCCCTGGGTCGATGGCCTGGGCATTATGCGCGGCTCGTGCACGCGCTTGGAGTCGAGTCGCCTGAAGGTGCCGCACGTGGGCTGGGACCAGGTGCATATGACGCCCGCCGGTGCGGCCGATCCGCTGCTCGCCGGTTTTGCCGAGGGCGCCAACATGTACTTTACCCACAGCTACGCGGTGGCAGGCGATGCCGATGCCGCCGATGTGCTGGCGCGCACGCACTATACGCGGAGCTTTCCGTGCATCGTGCGCCACGGCAACGTGTGGGGCTGCCAGTTCCATCCCGAGAAATCCTCGGCGCTGGGACAGCGCATCCTTAAGAACTTTGTCAACATCGTCGAGGAGGCCGGCCGATGATCCTGTTTCCCGCAATCGATCTGATCGGTGGCAAGGTCGTGCGCCTGGAGCGCGGCGACCGCAGCCGCTGCAAGGTATATTCCGACGACCCCGTCGCCGTCGCCCGCTCGTTTGCCGAGCAGGGCGCGAACTGGGTGCATGTCGTCGACCTGTCCGCTGCCTTTGGCGAGGACGAGGACGCGTGCGCTGCCAACTCGGCGGCGATTAAGGCTATCTGCGGCGTCGACGGCCTGTCCGTGGACGTGGGCGGCGGTGTCCGCTCGCTCGCGCGCATCGACGAGCTGGCCTGCTACGGTGCACGCCGCATCGCACTGGGCACCGTGCTGGTGACTGAGCCGGGTTTTGCCGAGGTGGCAGCCCAAGGCTTTGGCGAGCTGTTGGTGGCAGATATTGCCGCGCGCGACGGTCAGGTCAAGGTGAATGGCTGGCGCGACGGCGCGGGCGTGGCGCTCGACGATGCCGTGGCGCAGCTTTCCGAGCTGGGCTTTAAGCATCTGGTGTATACCGACATCGCGCGCGATGGCATGCAGACGGGCATCGATGTGGCGGCGTATCGCCATGTGGCCGAGGTCGCGGGATTTCCTGTCGTGGCTTCGGGCGGCATCTCGACGCTCGACGACATCCGCGCGCTCGCCGCGGTGGGCGAGGGCGCGATTGAAGGTGCCATCACCGGCCGTGCGCTCTACGAGGGCAACTTTACGCTGGTACAGGCGTTGGCCGCCGCCCGAGGGGAGGAGTAGCCCATGCTTACCAAGCGCGTGATTCCCTGTCTAGACGTCAAGGACGGCCGTGTGGTCAAGGGCGTCAACTTTGTGAGCCTGCGCGATGCGGGCGATCCGGTGGAGCTTGCCCGTGCCTACGACCGCGAGGGTGCAGACGAGGTCGTCTTCCTGGACATTACCGCTACGAGCGACAACCGCGCGACGACCATCGAGATGGCGGCGCACGCGGCCGAGGAGCTCGCTATTCCCTATACCGTGGGCGGCGGTTTCCGCGACCTGGCGGGCATGCGAACCATGGTGGCGGCCGGTGCCGACAAGGTATCGCTCAACTCTGCCGCCGTGCGTGACCCGTCGCTGATCAGCCAAGCTGCCGCGGCGTTTGGCAGCCAGGCCGTGGTCGTGGCGATCGATGCCAAGCGCGTCGGCCTGCCTGGGCAGCCGGATGCCGACAAGTGGGAGGTTTTTACCGCAGGAGGCCGCAACGCCACGGGTATCGATGCAGTGGCATGGGCCGAGGAGGCGGCTCGTCGCGGCGCCGGCGAGATTCTGCTGACCAGTATGGATCGCGACGGCACCAAGGCTGGCTTTGACCTGGCGCTCACCCGCGCCGTGGCGCGCGCGGTGCCAATCCCCGTCATCGCGAGCGGCGGCGTGGGCACGCTCGAGCATTTTGCCGAGGGCGTGATCGAGGGCGAAGCCGACGCCGTACTGGCGGCCAGCGTCTTTCACTTTGGAACCTTCAGCATTCGCCAGGTGAAGGAGTACATGGCCTCGCAGGGCATCCCTGTCAGGTTGGACTTCTAGCGCTGCGGCTTGCCCAGGCACCGCATCTTGCCGCTCAAACCGTCGCTCGCGTACCAAAGTACGCGTCGCTCCTCTTTCGCGGCAACCTGCGGCACCTGGACAACCCTCGCCGACCTGTGGGGCTTACTGTTATTACTTGGGAGAAATGATGACTGAGGTAGTAGAAGCTGCTGATCTTAAATACGACGCCCGCGGGCTGATTCCCTGTGTGGTTCAGCAGTATGACACCGGTGAGGTGCTTATGGTTGCTTGGATGAATGAGGAATCGGTGGGGCTGACGCTCAAGACCGGCACCACGTGGTTTTGGAGCCGCAGCCGCCAAGAGCTCTGGAACAAGGGCGCGACGAGCGGCAATATGCAGGAGGTCAAGGAACTCTGGGCCGACTGCGATAGCGATACGCTGC
Source organism: Collinsella sp. (assembly GCA_019414465.1). Taxonomy (GTDB): domain Bacteria; phylum Actinomycetota; class Coriobacteriia; order Coriobacteriales; family Coriobacteriaceae; genus Collinsella. Next base: position 43,516 of record DXLY01000005.1, on the reverse strand, counting down.
TGGTCAAGGTCGACTCGCCGGGTCCGGCCTGCCACACCGGCAACCGTACCTGCTTCTTTAAGCGCGTGGAAGGGGGAGCGCGATGAGGGTCGTGACGCCGTTCGAAGTCGCCGATTGTAACGCCGAGCTCCTCCGTGCGGGCGTGCCGTGCCGCGTGCATCTGACCGATGCCTGCGGGGCACAGTCGCTTTGGCTCGAGACCGAGAAAGAAAGGCTCGATGAGGCCCATGCCGTCATCGATGGGTTCTTTGGGAAGAAGGGTGCAAAGCCTCGGTTCGATGAGGCCGGTACCTACTTTACGCTGCAGTAACGAGAGGAAATAACCATGGGAGTCAGAACCGCTAACGTGCAGCCGGGAAATATCGGCGAGACCTTGACCGGCCTTGCTGAGGTGATTCACGGCCGTCGCGATGCGTCGCCGCAGGAGAGCTATACCGCCCGTCTGCTGACCGATGTCGAGGACGAGCTGCTCAAGAAGCTTGCCGAGGAGGCGAGCGAGGTTATCATGGCTTGCAAGGATAACGACCACGATCACATTCGCTACGAGGCCGGCGACCTGATCTATCACTTGCTCGTGACACTCGAACGCTACGGCATCACCCTCGACGAACTGGCCGGCGAACTCAATGCCCGCCGCCACTAGTCGTTTAAGAACGTCCCCAACGACTAATCTTAGGCGAGGGGCGTGGACTCCCATTCTCCGGTGGGGTGGGGGATGTCGAAGGTTCGATAACCGCAGTCGTAGGCGTGGGCCTGCGCTTCGCGGATATTCCAACAGATGTCACAGGCGCGGTGTGCGTCCGAGCCAAAGGTGATTGGCACCTCGGCGTGGGCGAAGCAACGCAGCAATCCGGTCGCGGGATAGTAGTCATCGAGGCCCTTGCGCGGTGCGGCGGTCGAGACCTCAACGCGCCGGCCCGTGTCATGGGCGCACTCGGCCATCTGCTGCCAAAACGGCGCGGGGTCAAAGTCGGGCGCAAAGCCTTCCTTCGAAAAGCGCATGACCAGGTCGGGATGGGCCATTACATCAAAGTTGAGTGAGCTTTCGCAAGCACGGCACCAGTCGTCGACGTAGCGCTCCCACACGCCGCGCACGCCCAGGTTTTCCCAAACATGCAGGTTGGTGTCGTCGTCGATCCAGCCGCAGAGCGAATCGGGCGTATCAGGGCGAGCGACGCCCTCCGTTCCCGCCGTACCCGCAGCGCCGGCCATGATATCGCCCGGGTCGCCAATCCAGTGCACACTGCCCAAGCGCACTATGGCACCCGCGGACCAGCCCTCAACCAAAGGCTCGCAACCTTCGTACCAGTCGCATTCAAAGCCATAGATAAGCTCAAGCTCCGGCGCGATTTGCGCGGCAAGCCTGCGGGCGTCCTCAAACGCCAGGCGATGCGCCGTCAGGTCGCCCTCGACAACCTGCACTTCGCAGTTGGCGTCCATGCTGGCGGGCAGGGTGAGGTGGTCAGTCGAGACCATAACGCGGCAGCCGGCGGCGGCAGCAGCGCGGACGTTGTCCTCAAACGAGGCATGGCCATCCGAAAACGAGGTGTGGGTGTGACAATCGACCAGCGGGCAAGCGGACATGGCGGCTCCTTTGCATTTGGCGAATCCGTTCCATTGTAATGGCGCAGCCTCGGCGCGGCGGGAACGCTGCAAGTCGAAACCGACTGGAAAGGGCAGGCGGCGCGTGCCGGCGCCGGCGACTACTTGCTTCGTGCCGCCACGCGTTTGGCCTGCACCGTTACCATCGCGTGCCGCACGGCGGTGATGGGGCGATAGCGGATCATACGCGGTCCCGACCAGCGCATGACCTCGCGTATCTTCTCGCGCATGGCAGGCCGGTAACAATGCGAAGGACAGGCCGAGCAAAATGTCTTGGTGCCCATGTGCGGGCAGTGCTCAATGCGCGCGATGGCGTATTTCTGCAGCTCGGCGCATTCGGGGCAGAGCGTAATGGTCCGAAGGCCGAGCTTCACGCGCGCGGGCTCATCGTCGCCAGCCTGCTCGATCGCATGCCCGCCGCCATGATGCCCGCGGCACCACAGCGCAATCATCTGCGACACCATTTGGGCCTCGCGCTCACGTTTGCGTGCCAGCTCCGGTGTGTCGGCGGTGCGCGCCATCTAGCTCAGCCTCCCGTGCTCGACCGAAAGCGAGAAATCGGCAAAGGCGCAGGTGCTGGCGCGATGGCTTACGAGCACGATGGTCTTGCCGCGGCGCTTGAGCTCGTCAACGGCCTGCATTACGGCTGCCTCGTTGAGAGCGTCGAGTGCGCTGGTGGGCTCGTCGAGCAAGATGAAGGGTGCGTCGTTGAGGAAGATACGCGCAAGGCCGATGCGCTGGCGCTCGCCTCCCGAGAGCGAGTCGCCTAGCTCGGCAACCGGGGTGTCGAGACCCTGCGGCAGGCGGTCGATGAGCGTGGTGAGTGAGGCGGAGCGGCAAGCGTCGAGCAGCTCGGCATTGGTGGCGTTGGCGCGCGCGACCAGCAGATTCTCGCGTACGGTGCCGCAGAACAGATGTGTGTCCTGGGTCATATAGGCCTCGTGGCTGCGCAGGCTCGCCGTGTTGATGTGGCGGGCATCGACGCCGCTCACCGTGATGGTGCCGGCTGCGGGGTCCCAAAAACGCATGAGCAGCTTAAGCAGCGTCGACTTGCCCGAGCCCGAGCGCCCCATGATGCAGGTCATGGTGCCGGGCGCAAAGGTGCAGGTCACGTCGTCGAGGATGAGACTCGAAGCGGGGTCATTCGCGGCCTGCTCTGTGGCGTCGGCACCACCCGCGTCCACGCCGTCCGCATAGCTAAAGCTCACATGCTCGGCTGCGGCGCCGGCAAACTCAACGTCCTGTCCATCGGCGACCTCGGCGCACTGGGGCTGCTCGTCGAGCAAATCGAGCACGCGTGCGCCCGAGGCGAGCGTCTCCTGCAGTGAGGCGCCCAGGCGGCTCACGGCCATCACCGAGCCAAACGACGACACAAAGGTAAAGACGGCGACAAACGCTGCGGCAAAATCGATCGTTCCCGCAGCCACCAGCTGCAGCGCTCGCCCGAGCATCACCAGATTGGCCGCAAGAATAAGCGCATCGGCTACGGCCTCGCTGGCCGCCTGGCGGCGCTTGAGGCGCGCGTCCACGGCGCCGACTTGCTCGGTCAGCTTGCCCAGGGCACGGCTGCGATCGGCGCCACCGGCAAACTGGATAGTCTCGGACGCGCCGCGTAGACTGTCGAGCACAAAGGCACCCAGCTTACCGGCGCCCTCGCGGCTCTGGCGGCCAGTGGTGCCGCATGCCTTGGCCGAGGTCAGGGGCAGTAGCACGCCCAGGACCGCGTAGGCCACGAGCGCGATGCCCGCGAGCTCGGGGCTCACAGCCAGCAAAAAGCCCTCAAACACAACGGTGCAGACCAGAGCGATGGCAATGGGCGAGATGGTGTGCGCGTAGAAGACCTCGAGCAGCTCGATATCCGAGGTGACCAGGCTCACGAGATCGCCCTTGCCGCGGCCCTCGAGCTTGGCGGGGGCGAGCTGGCGCAGGGCGCCAAACACCAAGTCGCGGATGTGCGCGAGCAGGCGAAACGCGATGTAGTGGTTGCAGAGCTGCTCGCCGTAGTGGAGCGGCCCGCGTGCGATGCCGCAGGCGGCACAGGCCGCGCATGCTGCGATCAGACCAAGCCCCAAGGCGTAGCGGCCCAGCGCGGCCATAAGGCCAAGGGCGCCAAAGGCCGGCACGAACGCGGCAGTGAGCATACCAATGCTGCCCAGCGCGACGGCTAGCACAAGCCAGCCGGCAAGCGGTCGGACGAGCCCCATCATGCGCCACATGATGGACGGCGCCGAGCGACGGGCGCGGCCGGAGTCAGGCGCCGCGGCAGCGGAAGACGAGCCGGCACCGTTGAGGCCATCGGCACGGGCGGTGCTGCCGTCAACAGCCTCAACCGCGCCGGCATCCTCGGCATCATCCTCCGCATACGCATACGCCGAGAGCTGCTCCTGGCTGTTCCACATGCGCGCATAGGCGCCCGCGGTTGCCAAGAGCTCGCCGTGAGTCCCGTGCTCGACAATGCGACCGCGTTCCAGCACCAGAATCTGGTCGGCGTCCACGATCGTCGACAGGCGGTGTGCCACCACAATTACAGTGTGCTCGCCGGCAAGCGATGCGATGACCTCGCCGATCGCGGCTTCGCTCGCAGCGTCCACATTGCTCGTCGCCTCGTCAAACACATAGATGGGCGAGTCGTGCAGCAGGGCGCGTGCCATGCACACGCGTTGGCGCTGGCCACCCGAAAGGTTGGTGCCGCCCTCGTTAATCACCATGTCGAGCCCGCCGTTGGCCTGCACAAAGGCCGCCACGCGCGTGCGGTCGAGTGCGCGCAAAAGCTCGGTATCGGTGGCGCTGGGCTGGGCGAGCAGCAGGTTGTCGCGCAGGGTGCCGGCAAACAGGTAGCCGTTGGTGGGCACCAGCGTGACGGCGCGCATGAGTGAGGTGGCCGTGGCATCGCGCAGCTCGACGCCGCCAATGCGCACGCTGCCGCGGTAGGCACCCTTGCGGCCCGCGATAATCCCCGCGAGCGTAGATTTGCCGCCGCCGCTTTCGCCCACGAGTGCCACGAGCGAGCCGTGCGCAATGGTCGCGCTGGCGCTGTCCAGCACCGTGCGGTCGCCGTAGGCATAGCTCACGTCCGTGAGCTCGATATCGCCGCGACCGTCAAGCTCAACATCGCCGCGCTCGGACTCGGGCGTATCCAAAATGCCAAACATGCGGCGCGAGGCGGCCATGCCGTTCATGGCCGTGTGGAACAGCGATCCCAGGCGGCGCATGGGCAAAAAGAACTCCTGCGACAGAAAGACGATGAGGAAGGCAGCCTCAAAGCCAATCTTGCCCGTGGCGAGCTGCAGCGTGGCTACGATAATGCCGAGCGCGGCGCCCATATAGACGACCAGGTCCATAACGCAAATGGAGCGCAGCTGCATCACCAGCAGGCGCATGGTCGCTGTGCGGAAACGCTCGGACTCGGCGTTGATGCGCTCGTGCCGGCTGCGATCGGCCTGGTAGACCTTAAGGGTGGTGAGACCCTGCACGGCCTCCAGGAACATGCCGCCCAGATCGACATAGCTGCCCCAGTACTCGGCACCGATCTTTTTGGCGTTGCGCATGACCATCATGATGGAGACGGGGATGACCGGAACGCAGGCGAGCAGCAGCGCGGCGGGAAGACCCGCCTGGCCCACGAGCAGTACAAACAGCGTGATGGGTGCCAAGCCGGCAAAGAAGAGCTGCGGCAGGTAACCGCCAAAGTACACCTGGAGTTGCGTGGCGCCCTCGACGCTGGTCTGGACGGCCTCGGCGGTGGGGACGGTTTCGGTGTAGGAGGGGCCGAGTGCGGTGAGCTTGTCGTAGACGAGCGAGCGCACGCGGCGGACGGCCTCGAACGCGGCCTTGTCGCCGGCGCGTTGGGCCAGGTAGATGGAGGCGGCGCGCACGATGATGGCGGCGGCGAGCGGCAAGGCCGCCTGTGCGAGGGCATCGACGGCGAGCGCGGCGGAAAGACCGTCCGTGACGATGCCGCCCAAGATGCGCGCAAGCATCCACATCACCGTGATGTTTGCCATGAGCGCGATCCACTTAAACAGGACGCTTGCCATAATGTAGGGCGTTGCCTGCGGAACCAGGGAGAAGAGCCGCTTCTCGAACATGAAACCTCCTATGCCGTAACGGTGTCGGGCGGGGTCCTCGGCAGCCGCTTAGTTAGCCAAATGCAACTAGAGTAACATCGTGCAGCGGATAAGTATGCCGAGGGTAATTTTTAGCCGATGAACTGCGTAGAAAGTTCAAAATTGTTGAGTGCGGCGAACTTTGTGGTGGACGGAGTGCGGGCGCAATTTTGATCGTGTGTGGCCCCGCTCCAAAACGTGTACGTCAGCCTCCAAAAGCTGCAAAAAATGACATGTTTGGAGGCTGACGTACATGTTTGGATGAGGGCGAGGGTGACGACGGACGAAAGTCGCGCCTATCCCATGACGCCGCCCCTGCGCCGCCCGTGATGTGCTAGCGTTTGGATGAACAAAACGAGCCCGTGCGGAAAGGATCCGGACCGTATGCAACGTGGAAGTACATCTCCGCTGTCCCGCGAGACCGATGCGCCCGAAACCATCGTCAAGCTGGAGTGCGATATTGACGACGCGTCGCCCGAGGTGCTCGCCTACGCCGCCGAACGCCTGCGCGAGGCGGGCGCCCGCGAGGTACACTGGCTGCCCCTCTATTGCAAAAAGGGCCGCCCCGGATGGCAGCTGCAGGTGATTTGCTCACACGAGGATATCGACCGCCTGCAGACGATTATCTTTTTGGAAACCACGACCAACGGCATTCGTCGCCAGGTCATGGAGCGTGTTTGCTTGCCACGCCGCTTTGAGCAGGTGGCGACGCCTTGGGGCGAGGTAGCCGTCAAGGTGGCCACCCTGCCCGACGGCAGCGAGCGCGCGGCGCCCGAGTACGAAGACTGCGCCCGTCTTGCCCGCGAACATGGCGTGCCGCTCCAACGCGTGATGCAGGCGGCTCAGAGTGCGGCGCTTCGATTTGAGTAACACAGTAGATGGGCTCCACATCCGCTGGACTCCGTATTCAGCCCCCATCAACCCCACACCGAAAGGACTCCCCATGAAATACCTCATCGCCTCCGACATTCACGGCTCGGCATATTGGACTGAGCGCCTCTGCACCGCCATCGAGTCCGAGCAGCCCGACCGCATCGTGCTGCTAGGCGACCTGCTCTACCACGGCCCGCGCAACGACCTGCCGCGCGATTACGCCCCCAAGCGCGTGATTCCGCTGCTCAACGCCCTGGCCGACCGCATCATCGCGGTGCGCGGCAACTGTGACGCCGAGGTCGACCAGATGGTGCTCGATTTCCCGGTCATGGCCGACTACGCCACGCTGTTTGACGAGACCGGCCGTGAGCTGTTCCTGACGCACGGCCACGTCTTTGGCGCCGGCATGCACAACAGCGTCGACCACGCGCCCGCGCTGCCCGAGGGCTCCGCGCTCGTCTACGGCCACACGCATATCAAGGTTAACGAGGCAAGCGAGGCGCACCCGGGCCTGTGGCTCTTCAACCCCGGCAGCGTGAGCATTCCCAAGGACGGTACGCACAGCTACGGCATCTACGAGGGCGGCGCGTTCCGTCACGTGATCCTGGAGGAGGAATAACCATGGCGCAGCACATGGCTCAGCAAAATGCCGAGGGCTCGCGCGACCTGTCCACGCTGGTCGACGCGTCGGCCGAGCTGCAGCATCTGGTGCAGACCATCTGGCGCCTGCGTCAGCCCGACGGCTGTCCGTGGGACCGTGAGCAGACGCACCGTAGCATTGGCAAGAACATGATCGAGGAGGCCTATGAGGCGCTCGACTGTATCGAGGCCGACGATGCCACGCATCTGCGCGAGGAGCTGGGCGACGTGCTCATGCAGGTGGTGCTGCATGCGCAGATTGCGGCGGACGCCGGCGAGTTTACGCTGGCCGACGTGGCGCGCGATATCGACGCCAAGCTCATTCGCCGCCACCCGCACGTGTTTGGCGATGCGGATGCCGACAACCCCGACGAGGTGCTCAAGATCTGGGATGAGGTCAAGCTTGCCGAGAAGGCTGCCAAGGACAAGGCTGTGGCGGCGGACGAGGCTGCGCCCGAAGGCCTGCTCGACGGCGTGCCCACGCACCTGCCGGCGCTGATGCAAGCTCAGAAGGTGTCGCGCAAGGCGGCGGCCGTGGGCTTTGAGTGGGAGACGGTCCAGGATGTGTGGGACGAGGTCGCCGAGGAGCGTGCCGAGTTTGAGGCCGAGGAGCCCGGCTCGCCCGAGCGCGAGATGGAGTTTGGCGACCTGCTCTTTGCCCTAGTCAACGTTGCGCGCAAAGAGGGGATTGACGCCGAGAGTGCCCTGCGCGCGAGCACGGCCAAGTTCCGCCGCCGCTGGGCTGCGATGGAGCAGATGGCGGCTGACGCCCACGTGGATCTTGCCGAGCTTTCGACCCACGGCCTTAACGACCTGTGGGATGCCGCAAAGGCGGAGGAGTAAGACTGCGGGAACGACGGGCTGACACGCCTCATCGTTCCCGCTAAATTTTTCGAAAATCAAGTGTATCCCTCGGCTAACTTAGGGCATAATGCAAAAAGTGCGACATGGCTAACTTACGGAGGCGCACCGACGGTGCACGGTCAGCCGGTCGCTTGCATCCACTATGTTTCCAAGTGAGAGGGAGACAACATGAGCGATATTTTGGACGTCTACGGTCGCGAGGTGCTCGACAGCCGCGGCAATCCCACTGTCGAGGTCGAGGTCGTGCTCGAGGACGGTAGCTTTGGCCGCGCAATGGTGCCTTCGGGCGCTTCGACCGGTGCCTTTGAGGCCTGCGAGCTGCGCGATGGCGACAAGGGTCGCTACCTGGGCAAGGGCGTTTCGCAGGCCGTCGAGCACGTCAATAACGAGTGCGCTAACGCCGTCGTGGGCCTCGACGCCTTCGACCAGCGCGCCGTCGATGCCGCGCTGATTGCCGCGGACGGTACCCCCAACAAGACCAAGCTCGGTGCCAACGCCATTCTGGGTGTGTCGCTGGCAGTTGCCCGCGCCGCTGCCGAGTCGGCGGGTCTTTCGCTGTACCAGTATCTGGGTGGCGTCAACGCCCACCTGCTGCCCACACCTATGATGAACATTCTCAACGGCGGCGTGCATGCCGACAATAACGTCGACTTCCAGGAGTTCATGATCATGCCGGTGGGCGCCCCGAGCTTTGCCGAGGGCCTGCGTTGGTGCGCCGAGGTCTACCACACCCTCAAGGGCGTGCTGCACGAGGCCGGCCTGGGCGGCGGCGTGGGCGACGAGGGCGGCTTTGCGCCCAACCTTAAGACCAATGCCGAGCCGTTCGAGTACATTACCAAGGCCGTCGAGAAGGCTGGCTTTAAGCCCGGCGTCGACTTCATGTACGCCATGGACCCGGCCTCGACCGAGTTCTACAACGCCGAGACCGGCATGTACGAGCTCAAGGGTGAGGGCGTGGAGTACACGAGTGCTCAGATGGTTGATTACTGGGAGAAGCTCGTCGACACCTATCCCATCATCTCCATCGAGGATGGTATGGCCGAGGAGGACTGGGACGGCTGGGTTGAGCTCACCCGCCGCATTGGCAACAAGGTGCAGCTGGTGGGCGACGACCTGTTCGTCACCAACACCGAGCGCCTTAAGAAGGGCATCGAGCTGGGTGCCGCCAACGCGATCCTGGTCAAGGTCAACCAGATCGGCACACTCACCGAGTCGCTCGAGGCCATCGAGACCGCCAAGGAGGCCGGCTATGCTTGCATCGTGAGCCACCGCTCCGGCGAGACCGAGGATTCCACGATCGCCGACCTGGTCGTGGGCGTCAATGCCGGCCAGATCAAGTCGGGCGCCCCGTGCCGCAGCGACCGTATCGCCAAGTACAATCAGCTCATCCGCATCGAGGACGAGCTCGAGGGCAGCGCGCGCTACGCCGGTAAGACCGCGTTCTACAACATTCGCTAAACGGGCGAATTTGGCGAGGGGGAGGCTGACTCGGTTCCGTCCCGCCTTGACTGGATGCTGCAAAGCGCCATGGGCGCTGGGCCATACGGCTCAGCGCCTTTTTTATGTCGAGCAAAGGCTGCCGAAGGTGGTGCACGCGCTCGTGCTATAACTAGAATACTTAGCGCAAACAAACCTCAACCGCACAAGGCGCACATGGATCAGATTTACGACAACAGGTACTATTCCGCCGGTTCGCGTGAGCCGCCGCCTCGCCGTGCGCGCACGGTGCAGCTCGGTGGGTCCGCCTACGCCGGCGCCGACCGCTCCACGCAGCGCCCGACAAGTACCTCGCGCCCCAATGCTCATGTGAATACTTCGGCAGATGGACCGGTGCGCCCGGCACGTTCGACACATGCGTCGCGTCCCTCGGCCCAGACGCACGACAGGTCGAGCAGGCCTTCGAGCCGTCTTTCGGGCTCGGACTTTATGCGCTACGCCAACGACAATGCGGTGGTCAAGGCGATCTATGACTTTACGCATGGCTCTCTGCGTCCGCTGTTTATCGGTATCGTGGTGGCGCTGGCGCTCGTGAGCCTGTATTTTCCCGTACGCGACCTGTACGTGGCAAAACGCTCGAGCGACATCTTGGCCAAGCAGGTCGAGATTCGCCAGCAATACAATGATGAGCTGCAAAAAAGCGTCGACAAACTGCTCTCGGAGGAGGGTATCAAGGACGCGGCGTCCGAGGACCTGGGCCTGGTGATGCCCGGCGAGAAGAAGATTGACGTGCTAGGCTTGGACGACGATTCGGACTCGTCGTCGAGCAAAAAGTCCTCAAACGCCAAGAAGGCCAGCGAAGTGGCCAAGGAAATCGAAGAAGTCGGCAAGGACGCGCCGTGGTACATCCAGGCGCTCGACATGCTGTTTGGGTTTAACGGCGTCGAGGGCCAGACGGTCGTGTCCAACGGCAAATAGCGCCCGGAGGGGAGCCCGCAATGACAAATTGCAAACGCTATAAGGTGGCCGCGATCGACCTGGGAACGGTGTCGTCGCGACTGGTGTTGGCCCAGGTCGAGGGCGGAGCGATTGTGGAATCGTCCAAGCATACCGAGATTACCGACCTGGGCGAGGGCGTGGACGCGACGGGGCGCTTCTGCGAGGCGGCTGTCGAGCGTGTGCTCGCTGCGTGCCGCATGTTTGTGGACGAGGCCCGTGCCTTTGGGGCCGTGTGCGTCTGCACCACGTGCACGAGTGCCGCGCGCGATGCGTCCAATGCCGCGCTGCTGCTGGACGGCCTGCGCGAGTTGGGGCTCAAACCACAGGTGATTCCGGGCGAGGTCGAGGCGCGCCTGACGTTTTTTGGCGTGGCGCACGACTTTGCAGGCGAGCGCATCATCGTCGCCGATTCGGGTGGCGGATCCACGGAGCTCGCGACGGGCGTCTATGCGCCTGAGCGCGGGGTCTTTGCGCTGGAGGGAACGCGCTCACTGGACATCGGTTGCCGCCGCGTGACGGAGCGGTTTTTCTCTGCACTGCCGCCGTCGACGAACGAGCTTGCGGCTGCCGCCGCGTGGGCAGGCGAGCAGTTCTCCGCCTATTTTGAGGGCCTGCCCAGCGACTTTGAGCGCGCCGAGCGCCTCGTTGCGGTGGGCGGTACCGTCACCACGCTCGTGGCGCTGGTCCACGAACTGGAGCCGTACGACTCGAACTTTGTGCACCTGCGCGAGCTTACGATGGAGCAGATCTCGGCCGCCATCGATCGTATGTCTACGCTGGATGTGGAGGGTATCGCCGCGCTACCGGGTGTACAGCCCAAACGCGCGGGCGTGATTCTGGCCGGCGCCGTGGTGATTCGCGAGCTCATGCGAGCCGGCGGCTACAAGACGCTCACCGTAAGTGAGAACAGCCTCCTCGCCGGTATGGCTGCCACTATCAACGAGACTCTCGACGGTGCCATTCCCACCATCGCCTGGACCCCCGCTCTCAGCACCCTTTAAATAAGTTGCGGTGAAATACGGACTAAAATCGCCCTTTCGGGCCCCAAACAGTCCCTATTCCACCGCAACTTAGAGGCTTGACGGCGTCCGAAAGAAACGAGCCCGCATCCCAAAGGGACACGGGCCCGTAAAAGCCAAATGGTAGGGGCGGTGGGACGTCTGCGTATTTGCTGCGCAAATACGCACCGGCTTCGGCCGCCTGTCGGCGTCCTCGCCGGCTCGCTGCGGACGCTGCGCGTCCGCTTGACGCTCGCCCCCTCGCGGGTTCGAGTCCCACCGGCATCCAAAAGAAACGAGCCCGCATCCCTGGGGGACACGGGCTCGGAAGCTCCATATGGTAGGGGCGGTGGGACTCGAACCCACAATCCTTGCGGCGAGAGATTTTAAGTCTCCTGCGTATGCCAATTCCGCCACGCCCCCGTGAGACTAGAAGTCTAGCACAAGCCGTCCGTTACGCGTTGACAGCCATCGAGTGCTGGCCCGACTTTTCCAAGTACTCGGCAAACTTGGCCTCGTCGCCCTTGTTCTTGTACTGCAGGGCCAGCAGGTATTCCAGGCGGCAGCTCTTGACCTTGTCGTCACCGGCCTCCTTGAGCATGCGCTCCAGCTCGGGGATGTCGTTGTGGCGCTTGAGGATCATCGTGTCGTACATCAGCTGGCATTCGTGCGCGACTGCCTCGGCCTGACCGCCCTCAAAGCCCTTGATCTCGTGCAGCAACTCCTTGGACTTTTTGCGGTCCTCCTGGCCAACGTAGTAGTTAAAGGCCTTGATTACCAGGTCGACGCGCTGCATCTTGGGCAGGTTGAGTCCCAGCAGCAAATCGAACATCTCGTCGGCGCGCTTGTGGTCCTCGCGCAGCAGATAGGAGTTCAGGCGCAGGTAGTCGCGGTTGTAGCGCGGGTACAGCATGCTGGTGAGTTTGGCGTCGAGCAAGCGATCGAACTCGTCCCACTGCTTAGCGGCCATAAGCTGCTGTAGGCGCTTAAACGTGGTGCGTTTTTTGACGCTAAAGAACACCGACACGGCGATGCAGATGATAACGACGGCGGTCCAGAGTGTGCGGGAATCGGGCATATTGGGGTCCTTAGTCGCTCGTAAAGCGAGCGGTATGACAACACGTACTAGATGTATTATACGCAGCGTGCAAGCAAACTGGCATAAAAGCGCATCGAGGCCGAGCGCCATCGCTCGCTGCGGTACACTTACCTAAAGTAAACCATGAAGGGAGACATTACCTATGAAGAAGATCGTTTTGGCTTGCGGTGCTGGCGCTGCCACTTCCACGCTCGTTGCCCAGAAGGTTGCCACCATGCTCGACGCCAACGGTTACGCCGACAAGTACGAGATCGTGCAGTGCGCCATCTCCGAGGCCAAGGACGCTTGCGACGAGGGCGCCGACCTGCTGATCGCCACCACCGTTGCCCCCGAGGGCCTCACCTGCCCGTACGTGAGCGGCGTGCCCTTCATGACCGGCATGAACCGCGTTGCTGCCGAGAAGGCCGTCCTCGACGTCATGGCTCAGTAGGCGCTGACTGTATGGGTGAGCAGAACGCCAACCCGGTCGAGCTCTTTGGCATGCGCGTTGCCCATGTGGGCATTAACGCCACCGACCCGGCAGATGCGCTGGAGATCGCGGAGCTGTTCTCGACGATGATGGGGCTGCCCGTCATCGAGACCCCGGTTTCGTACTTTAACGATTCGCTGGTCGAGATCATGAAGCAGAGCGGTCGTGGCACCAAGGGCCACATCGGCTTTGCCGTCAACGACATCGATGCGGCCGAGAAGTGGTTTGCCGAGCGCGGACTCGAGGTCAACGAGGAGTCGCGCGTGCTGCTGCCCGACGGCGGCACCAAGCTCGTGTACTTTAAGCGCGAGTTCGCCGGCTTTGCCGTGCATCTGTGCCGCGAGTAGCGCACAGGCTGCCATAGCTAGCAAAAAGGGATAGGGCCGCGTGGCCCTATCCCTTTATTTATGCCGAGGGGCTTCCTATCGTGGCAGGCGAATCGTAAAGCGGCTGCCGACCCCTTCGACCGAGGTCACACCGATGACGCCGCCGTGGCTGTCGACGATCCACTTGGCGATCGCAAGCCCCAGACCCGAACCCTGTGCGCCGGCATCGCGCGCGTTGTCGGCACGGTAGAACCGCTCGAACGCGTGAGCTGCGGATTCCTGGTTCATGCCGATGCCCTCGTCCTCAACACTTATGTCGATCGTGCCCGCGCCCGCATCCGGCGTTATGCCAAATGTGACGGTCGTTCCCGCATCCGAGTACTTGGCGGCGTTTTGCACGATCACGCGCAGAGCCTGCTTCACGAGCGCCACGTCAACGGGCGCGTCGCAGCGCGGGTCGCTGACAAGCACAGCGTCAAAGGCCAGTCGATACGTGTGCTCGGTATCGATCATCTGCGATTCCTCGCATACCTCGCCGACCAGTGCGGCCAGGTTGGTATTCGCGCGCCGTAGGACCGTGCGCCCGGCATCGCCGCGCGCCAAAAACAGCAGCTGCTCCACGAGCTCTTGCATGTGCTCGCTTTCGGCCTTAAGGGACGCGATGGATTCTGCCAGCACGTCCGGGTCGTTTTTGCCCCAGCGGTCGAGCATGTTTACGTAGCCCTGAATCACCGCGATGGGCGTGCGTAGCTCGTGGCTTGCATCGTTGACAAAGCGCATCTGCTGCAGCTTTGCCTCTTGCATCTGGCGCAGCAGGCGGTTGAGCGCGACCTCGATGCTTGCCAGGTCGGCGTCGCCGGTGGTGACGCTCGGCGAGTCGACGCTTGCGCGCTCGATGGCCTGCTCCAGTGTCTCCATTTTGCCGCCGGCGAGTTGCATGCGGCCGAGTTCGTCCACGCGCAGTGCCAAGTCGTTGAGCGGTGCCATGGTACGGCGCACACGGCGGGCACCGCCGAGCATGTTGAGCACGCTGATGACCTGCCAACCCACAACGACAAGGTAGAGAGGCCATAGCGCGACGAGGTCCTGCGCGAGGGGGAAAGTCTTGGTGGTGCGCGCAAGCTCGACGGTATAGGTGAGCGTTGTCAGGTCCCAGCCGCGCGCGGGCGTCAGCGACATGCCGTGAACGGTGGCGCCGGGAATCCATCCTGCGGTAAACGCGCTGTCGGGCAGTGTCTGGTTGTATCCATAGACGAGGATCGCCGCCGCAATCACCACCAGCAACAGATCGAGCCAGACGTAGCTCATCAGGCGGCGCCACATATAGCTCCAGTTGATGGCGCGGGCGATGGAGGTGACGCGCTTGGCCTCGGCGTTACGCGCGGCAGACATAGCCCACCCCGCGCACGGTCTGGATGATGCGGGCGCCGCCGGCGTCCTCGATCTTGGCGCGTAGATGCGCGATGTGCACGTCGACGTTGTTGGTGTCGCCCATGTATTCGTAGCCCAGCGCTTCGTGCGCGATGCGTTCGCGCGTGAGCACGGTCTCGGCATGCGCCATAAGCAGGGCGAGGACATCGAACTCGCGGGCCGTGAGCGCAATGGGCGAGCCGCCGACCGTGACTTCGCGGCGGTCGGGGTCGAGCGCAACCGAGCCCACGGCGAGCGTGGCGGGGGAGAGCGAGGCGGAAACCTGGGTCGAGTCACTGACCGGGGGCATCGCAGTGGCGCCGACACCCGTGCCGCCTGCCGCGCCCGTCCCGATGCCGCCAACGCCCGAAGCCGCCCGCACGGCCTCCGAGCGCTTCAACGCCACGCGGATCCGTGCGAACAGCTCCTCAATCGCAAACGGCTTGGTCAGGTAATCGTCGGCGCCGGCATCGAGCCCGGCCACCTTGTCCATCACGGCATCGCGCGCGGTGACCATAATCACCGGCACGTCCTTGTGCTTGCGGACGCGCCGCAGGACCTCCATGCCGTTGAGCTGCGGCAACAGCACATCGAGCAGAATAAGATCGTAGTTGCGCTCCAGCGCCAGGTCCACGGCGGTGCGGCCATCGGCGGCGTGTTCCACCTGGTAGCCCTCGTGCTCCAGCTCGAGCGTCACAAAGCGGGCGATTTTCTCCTCGTCCTCTACGATCAGGATCCGTGCCATGCGTGCCCCCGTTTGCGATTACTTGTCGTCGTTCAGATTTTGCTTGATGTCGTCCGCGGCGTCGGCGGCGTGATCCATAAGGTTGTTGATGCTGCCGGGCACGTCGCCGTCGCTATCGATGCGGTAACGCATGCCAAAGAACAGGCCGATCAGCATCAGCCATATCGTGGCGCCCCAGGCAAACAGGGCGACGATGGGAATCAGGATGGGGATGTTGAGGATGATTGCATCGCGGCGCGTGGCGATAAACTTGGTGTCCAGGCTCAGGCGGAAGAGCTTTTTGAGGTACTCCCATACGCTGTCCATCTTCTTGGAGAAGTCGGTCTTTTCGCTCGACTTCTCGTAGGCTGCCTGCGCGGCGACCATCTCGGCCGAGGGCTCATCGACCGGCGCGGACTCGGTGGCGGCGTGCGCCGATGTGGTCTGCGTCTTGCCCTGCGACTCGAGCCAAATGATGGCGTCCAGAACGTTGCCGTCGGCGGCGTCGAGCGCAGCTTTGGCATCGGTGTAGCTCACGTTGCACTTGGTGCGGATGGTTTCAACTTTTTCGAGGTCGTCCATGACCTGTCCTTTCGTTCGATGGGCGCGACGCCGGGCGATCTGCCCGGGCGCGAGCGTTGCGTTCGGCGGCCTGCGTTGCGCGGCGCCGCCCCGCCCTTGGTCGAACTCTATAGTGCAGGTTATAGATTAAGCGATTCTTGAGCCAAGATTAATGTTGGATGAGTTTTTGGGTGGTGCGGAGGCGGGCAGGGGCAGAAAAGGCAGGTTTTGCGTGGCGTGAAGGAGGGGCGGTCTGATCTTTGGGATAGCTGATAGCGAGGTCTAATACTTTTCCGAGAAGTGAATGAGTGAAAACGGACCCCCGAAGCATCGACACTTTAGAGGTGCCGCTTCCTGCGGTTTCAATGCTGAAATCCCACGATTTTGCCGCCGAAAAATGCGGATGTTTCAGGGGTCCAAAAACAGCCGTTCACTTCGCGGAAAAGTATTAGACCTCAATAGCGGGGGATGGGGTGCCGGTGCAAAACGGCGTCAGAAATGGGGTAAACAAGGCAAACGGATCTAATGGATCAAAAATCACGTTGCAAAAGTATGAAAATATCCTACAATTGCAGCATGAAGTACTTTAGCAACATAGCGGCGATAAGCGAGCTTTCCGAGAGCGAGGGCGTGTTCACCACAGCCCAGGCGGCTCGCATGGACATCTCTCGAGATGCGCTGGCGCACTCATGCCGCGCAGGGCGTCTTGAACGGATATGCCACGGCGCCTACCGGATGTCTGGAACGCAGCGCCGAGACACCGACGAACTCAACGCCTTTTGGAAGCTCACCAATCCCTCCCTTTGCGCGTGGGAGAGAAAACGTCAGTGGGATGGCATCGCCGTGAGCGGTACGACAGCGGCGAACCTGCAGCAAATGGGCGATTTCTATCTGTCCCCCTACAGGATGACCGCGCCCATGCGTATCAATACAAGAAACGAATCCCTTTCTTTTGTAAAGCGCGAGATTGCTGAGCGGGACATCGTTTGGCTCGACGGCCTGCCGGTAACTAAACCCGAGCGCACGCTTGTCGATCTTTGCCTCGATTGCGAGGATCCCTCATTAATTATCGATGCCTATCACGACGCGCTTGGACGTGGACTCGATATACAACGGCTGAAGGATCTTGTAGAGGAGAACTCTAAAACCGCCAAACGACGCGAGCTGATGGCGCCTTTGCTGATGGTACTGAACGGGTAATGCGAAACGGAGGACATGGTGAAGTACAAAACGCCTGCCGCATTGGAGATGGCTGTTAGGAATGCCGCAAGAGAATCACCAATGGATACTAATCGGGCAATCGTCGGTTTCTACTTTCATCGCTTCCTATGTCGCGTTTTTTCAGAAGATGACGGCAGCTTTGTGCTCAAGGGCGGTCAAAGCGTCCTGGCGCGAACACTCGATGCACGTGTCACAAGAGATATTGACTTGGTTGCTCAAGAGGAGAGTCTCGAAGAGGCTATTGTCGATCTGGTGCAGGCTGCTTCGATTGATCTGGAGGATTTCGTTTCGTTCGTCTTTGATCGTGCAGAGCAAATCAAAGAAGAAGATGAGTATCGGTGCGGTGCGAAGGTGTGGTTCACCCCCTTTATGGGAACCAAGAAGCTACAGCCAATTTCAATTGACTTGGTAATTGATGAAGTGCGGGGACTTGAGCCTGAGGTTCTTGCGCCGATCGATCGTCTGAATATCGAGGGGCTCCCAGTCTGCGACTATCGAGTATGCCGAGTGGAGAGTGCCCTTGCAGATAAATTGCTCGCAATGATAGAGATGCATGAGGGCCGTGCTTCATCGCGAATCAAGGATATAGTCGACATCTTGGTGTACGCGAAAACTTGCTTCGTCGATGGGGCTACGCTTGTCGAGAGGGTCGAGAAAGAAGCGTCTGCCCGCAAAGTGGCAATGCCGGAAGAGTTCGTGGCGCCTCTCTGGTGGAAACAAAATGGTTCTGCACAGTACGTAAAGATGGCGAGGCAGGCGGGGGTACTTGATCTCGCGGGGAACATTGCTGGGGCAGAAGAGGTCGTCAATCGGTTGTATACACCGTGCTTTAATCATTCGGCGAATGTGTGCAAATGGAATCCTCAGACCACGGGATGGGAATAGGCTAGATAGTTAAGCCGGCGGCAGAATTAGTTCCTGTCGCCGGCTTAAGACGTTTCTACTGCCTATGCGCTATTCGCAGGTCTGGTCGACCACCTGGGTGACGGCCTTTTTTGCGCCTTCGAGGTCGCGCTGGGCTTGGGCGACAGTGGCCTCGGCTTGTTTCTTTGTCCTTACGACCTCGGCAAAGCGGTTGATGGATTCGCTATACTCGCGTGTGCGCGGGTCGAGCGCCGGCGGGACTTCGATCTCAAACAGGTCGCTAGGACGGATGGCGCGGATGCTGGCTGCTTCAGTTAATGCTTGAATCAGCTGCGCCCCGTGGCCTTCGGTAAGGTATCCAACAATTATCTCCGAAAACACTACGCGCTCATCTTCGGTCATCGTTTGGAATGACGGGCGAATGACGGTGGTGTTATGCGAAGCAACCAGATGCTGCTTAGCGTCATCGGAGCTGACGACGAGCAGGTTGGACGCGCCGTAGCGACCCAGCATGCGCGGCATGACGATATCTCCAGCGCGGAGCTCATAACGATCGAGAACGCTGGGGTCCACCTTTACGAATTTAGAATCCGAGCTATTTTGATTATCTGAAGCATCTACGGGCAGAAGATTGCCGTCCTGAAAATCTTGAGATGAGATTCGGCGCACCTCGACTGCGTCAATGTCGTTCGATGTCGTGCTCTCGCGGGGCATGAATGGCGCGACTCGCGTAAAAGAGTCACCGAGTGTGGCGCTGTAGTTTCGGGTGATGGCGATGAGGCTGATTTTGCCTTTTGAGAGAGCGGCGTGGTGTTGGAGCAGCTCGCGCGTGGCAAAAGTGGACGTTTCGATTGGCGTCGATCTTGGCGTATTGGTATCAATGCGGGCCCAGTCAGGAGAGATAGAAAAGGTGATATCAGAGTAATACGATGTTTTAGTCACATATTGAAAACGCGGTCCGGGCTCAATTGCGCTGCGAAATGCAACGCTGCGATTTCCTGAAGACAGTATGAGGAGCGCGCTTGTCATGTAGGGCCTGGGCTCGGAAAGTGGCAAATAAACGACGCTCTCGATGAGCCCTTCGCGTATCAAAATCGTGCGTGCTTGTTCAGCTTTATCAAGTAAATCGGCGGGAAGTACCACGGCTGCTCGAGTGCGGCCCGAAAGGGCGAGAGCATACAGGCACCAAATAAAAGGACCCCAGTCGCAAAAATCAAGGTAGCCAGGCTCCAAATAATCGATGAGCGCGGCACTGTCTTTTTCGATATCGTGCTTATTTGCGCGGTAGTAGTTTGATGCATCGACAAACACCGGCGCTGCATCATCATCGCTTGCATTCTGCTTTCCAGGTTCAAGCTCACTAATATCGGGCACGCCGTTACCGTTTAGGGTAAAGCACTTAGCGAGATCTTCGGCATCCACAGCGCCAGGCAGACGGACAGTGAGCAGGCGACTGCCTTGTTCCAGGTTAAGCGCGCGCGAGAGGGCGGCGGCGGTGAGGCGTGGCAATGATGATGTAGTTTCACGCATGTATAGAGCCCTTTCTTCTCAGTGGGTTTATATTAGCAGAAAAATATTAAAATTTCTAATGACGAGAACAGCACGCTGTGCTATCCTCGAAGCAATCCAAAGCCAACTCAATAGCAATTGCTTGATACATTCGCTTTGTAGCCTTTAGGCAAACTAAGCAATCGAGCAGGATGATTTCACTTATGAAACTACAGGTTAGATCAATAATCATCGTTCTAGCGTCAGAATATTCTAGAACTTAGAACAGACTTACATCAACCACCTGAAACCGGATAGAAAGAAGCATTCATGAAGAAACGGGACAGTATTTACGAGGCATTCCTCAGTGCGATCGACGAGGATCTCCGCGGTATGTGCGAAGTGAACAGGAAGGCAGAGCTGCCACTTCCGTGTCCGTACTGCGGCGAGAAGAACGTCGAGCGCCTGGCTAAATCGCTCGTTGGCGTGCTGGAAGAGCGCTCGCCCGATATTCCCGGGCTGGTGCCCGAGCAGTATCGAGCCGATGTACACGAGGCCCGCGAGCTTTTGACTGCTGCGACGCTCGCTTTGCTTTCGCTGTATTTTTCCCCGCGCGATAGCTGCATGGGCAGCGTGGCAGCCGTGGTGAGCATGTTTAGGCATGGATGTAATGCGGCTTTTAAGTCAGCTGGCGTTCTCTTGTTTGAGCAGGTTACGACAGGGATGAAGTACAACGTCAAGAAGGATGCCTATATTCCGTCCCCATTCGTGCGCCATATCGATAGCAAAAAGCCTTACGACCGGCTGCACCGCGATGGATCGCGTGGCTTTACGGCGGATGAAGATGATGCCGTCATGTTTTATAAGCGCTACCTCAAGGTGCAACGACGCGTGTTCGATACGAGTCCGCGTTTCAACTTTGAGTTATGCGTCAAACGCCCGTTTGAGGCACTTTTGGACGAACGACACACTTTTTATTACATGGAGGAAAAGATGGAAATCGATTTGGCAACTAAGGTACGGGGGCTTCAGGACCGCTACCTCCTCAACTGCGCTCGGGCCAAGGGATACGACCTGCTCGACAAGCTGATGATTAATGCATTGCTTGCGTATCTGCGCGACGGGACGGTTTCAACTGCTGCTCGCGAGAGTTATCTGGCGCAGGCCGAGCGCCTGATCGGCCACGCGACCAAGTCGTCGCGCTCGGCACAGCTCAATGAGGACGACGGTGTCGATCGCATTGCTTAACAACCACCAACGTCACGGACAAGAAAGGAGCCACGCCATGTCAGTCATCAAGATGTACGGCTACGAGGCCGCGCAGCAAACGGAGTATCAGACCAAGAAGTGGGCGACTAAGGAGGAGATGCAGGCGCTGTCGTCTGGCGATGAGCAGCGCGATGTGATCCTGGCTAAGGGTGCCACGGTGGCGTTCTACGAGGACGACAAGCATTGGGAGACGAGTGTGTCCAACAATGTCTTTGCCTTTGGAGGTACCGGCAGCGGCAAAACGGCGAGTTTCATTTTGCCCAACCTGCTCAATCACCACGAATGCTGTTATGTGGTCACAGACACCAAGGGTGAGCTGCTGCGCCGTACGGGGAAAGGCTTTGAAGAGGACGGCTACGAGGTAACGGTTCTCGATACTGTTAATCCCGAGCAGTCGGCCGGATACGACCCTCTGCGCTACGTGATGGATGTCGAGGATATCCCCACTACGGTGGCGGCAATCATGGAGGGGGTCGATCCTGACGGTCGTAGCCGTAGGTATGATCCGTTCTGGGATAACGCAAACGATCTGCTGCTTCGAGCAATTGTTGGAATCCTGTATCTCCTGGAGTGTCTTGCCGGCACCCTTGCGCCGGGCGAGGACCCCAATGCTCCGCGCCGCTACCTTAAGATGAACAACGTCTTTAAACTGGCTGCGCTCATCAAGGTCACGGGGGATGGCGAGGGCCGATTCCCGTTGGACTACCTTGTAGAAGAGGTGAAGTCCAAGGAGTTCCTCGATAAGTATGGGGCTGTGAACGCAGACCTGTACGGCGTTGAGCAGTATCGCGATTTTCGAGGTGCGGCAGATAGGACGCTTAAGAGTATTCTGATCACGCTCAATGCAACTATCTCGCGGCTTAAGACGCCTCAGCTCATGCGCGTTTTTGAGAATGACGAGATGCGTCTTGATCGTATTGACGAGGGCAAGCGCGTGATCGATCTTAAGGTGAGCGACAACGATTCGGCTAATGCATGGCTTGCGAACGTTGCCCTTAAGCAGCTGTTTAACCTTGCCCAGCGCCGTGCCGATGCCAGCCCCAGCGGCCATTTGCAGCGTCGCGTGCAGTTTGTGCTCGATGAGTTTCCCAATGTGGGACGCATCCCCGATTTTGAGCGCAGCATTGCGACCGTGCGCAGCCGCGGCATTAGCTTTTTGATGTGTGCGCAATCGCTGAGCCAGCTCGATGCCGTGTACGGCAAATCCACGGCGCTTACCATTCTCGATAACTGCGATAGTTTGGTCTATATGGGTGGCGGCAGCAACATCGCGACGCAGAACTACATAAGCGAACTGTGTGGCGAGTCGGTTTTGGGCACCAAGTACGTGGGCGCCGAGCGCACTGCCGTAGATGTGCGCGGCTGCGTGATGACCCCAGGCGAGGTTGGGCTTATGCCTCGCACCGATTGCCTGGTCAAGGTGACCGGCATGCGTCCCTTCCGCGCCAAGAAGTACTTTTGCGACGACCATCCCAATGCAGCCAAGTGGCTAAGGGATTAACCCTTGCAGCCTCGCGCATTTTGACCTGCATTTTGGCTGCACGGCCTCTGTTTGCCATGTGCCGTGCGGCCAGTTTCCCTTATCGATTCCATCTAGAGAGGAATTGCCATGTCCGTTATGTATCGTGAGCCCAGCATCATTAAGAAGTCCAAGGACGGCCGCGTTGCCGCCGTCGATATGGCAAGCGAGCTGCTCAACAGCCGCGTGCTGCTGCTGGAGGGCGAGGTCAACGATGTGACCTGTAACGGCCTCATTAAGTCCATGCTGGTGCTGGAACATCAAAGCGCGACCGAGCCCATCACCCTCATCATCAACAGCCCGGGCGGCAGCGTTACAGCGGGGTTGGCGCTCATCGACACCATGCAGTCGCTCGACTGCCCCGTGATCACGGTGGGCGAGGGCGTCGTGGCCTCGATGGCCGCGGTGATCTTGGCCTGCGGCGACCACCGCCAGGTGTACCGCCACACGCAGGTGCTCATCCACCAGCTGATGGGCGGCACGGGCATGGCGCAGCAGACCGATATCGAGATCGTGGCCCAGCACACGGCGGCCATGCGCGCCGAGCTGGACGAGCTGCTGGCCGAGCATGGCAACCTGAGTGCCCAGGAGTTCCACGAGCTCACCGAGCGCGACTGCTGGTGTAACGCCAAGCGCGCCCTAGAGCTGGGCCTGGTGGACGAGGTGGTTGCGCCCAGCAAGAAGGCGCTCTAGCAGGGCGCATGCCTTTTGGCATGTAGGGCAGGACGATCGAGCGCGTAAATTCACAGCCAGAAAGAGGTTGAATATGAGCAGTATTTGGGATGTCGATGGCATTGAGTGGGAAGACCTGCCTACCGTGAGCGACCTGCTGTGCGCGGCAGACAAAAAGATCCTGGCGCGCGAGGTCGCCCTGCGATACGACGACAAGGCAGGCGGTTGCGGCTGTGGCGATAGCGACCGCGGCCTAAAACGCGTCCGCCGCAAGCTCAAAAAGCTGCGCAAGATCGACCCCGAGCCCAGCGACAAGATTGTCCTGTTGCCCAAGCACGTCATCAATCGTCGCGATGCGGGCCACGGTTTTGACTATTACGACGTAGAACCGTGCGCCTTTACGCGCAGTGGCGCGCAAAAGTCAGGGGAGGACGCGTGTGCTGAGGTGTACCCGTGGGACCTGTTCCTACTGAACGAGGAGCCTGCAAGCGTCGTTCTGGGCTATCGAGTATGGCTCGGCGGCGAATGGGACCTATGCGAACGTTACCGCTTTTTGGCTGTGGTGTGCGCCAGCGCGCTGCATCGCATCCGCGAGCAAAAGGAGCTGCGCAAGTGTCTCAAGAAGGACGATGCAGCCTGTGACATGGACGAGGATGAGGTGATCGAAGGTGTTCGCCAAGACGTGCTGTATCCCGAGGAAGTAATCAACGCAAGGCTCGGCGGCTATTGGGATACGAGCCTGGGCCTTGATCTGCCCTGGAAGGACGAACATTTCGAGACCTGCGTTCGGATTGATAGAGCTATCGATGACCTGTTTGCCGAGGAGACGAAGCGCTGTGCCGCGGAGCTTGGGAAGAAGCTTGAGCGCGGGTATGAGAAGCGCGTGGAAGCGCCGTTGTTTCAACCGTTCACCGACGAATGAGAAAAGGCGGCAAGTGCGGTCCCCGCGGGATTATCTTGGAGCAGCTAAGTGAGCGGTGCGCGGGCGAGGAGCAATCATGGCTAGTCGTGGAGATAAATAGTCGAGGGAAGAAACCCTTGCGGCTCTGTTCTTATACCTCGCCCTACCATTAAAAAAGGTCGATGATACAAGCGAGGATGTCCAGGCGTTAGCCAAGGCCATTGGCGGAACGCCGGGCGCGGTTGCTCTAATAATCTGGAACCTTGCATCATCCGATGAGCGTCGACGTGCTCGCGGCAAGGTTGGAATGACCCAGGCGAGCAAAATGGACAAGATGGTTTGGGCTGAGTATTCCTCTGCTGGTGATGAGCTTGTTGAGGAGGCGACCGACGTTTTCCTCAACTGTTTCGATTTTGAAGAACCGCTAAGCGATGAGTTGAAAGAGACGATCGGCATTGATTTGCCAGAGGGTAAAGAGCGCGAGGCAATCGTTTCGATGCGGATGAACCAGGAGTTCTTTCGAAATACCTTGCTTGCCAATTACAATTCAAGGTGTTGCTTGACGGGGCTATCGAACAAGACACTGCTGGTCGCCACCCATATCAAGCCCTGGAAAGTCTCTGGTCCTAAAACGGAGGTTCTTTTCACGCGATGAGAAAAACTTGCAGATTGGCGCGAGGACGACGGCCCTCCGCGTGAGCGCGGTTTTGATATTGCTTGTTAATGTGTCCGAACGGTTGATTGGAGACAAAATGTACCCGAACTATGAGTGCAACAACTATCCCATGAACATTACGGATGATGACGGCCCGTTCCTGATCATGGAGGCGGAGCTGTCTGGCGACGTCGAGCTCAATGATGAGTTTAAGAAAGACGCCAGCTATAGATATTCGTGTGCGACTGTTTCTGCGGCGATCGATCTTTGCAAGTCAATGACGGACGGCGATGCCGATCCCTGGTATGAAAGTTGGGAGAAGGCGGTTGAGCGTTATCCGCTCGAGAAATGCGAGGATGCGACAACGCTGTATTGGATTGAGCCGACCGATCCGTACAAGGCGCTGTGCGCCTTCCATCCCCATCCCGATCTTGAGCGGTACGCGGCTGAGGCAATTGACGCCGTTGACACCTATCTGCTGGAGCGCGAGTACTGTCCCTTTACGATCAACCACTTAGATCTAAAGGATGTTGACGTCCTGCTCAGCGCTGCTTGGGGATTGGCTCGAGTCCTTAAAGAAATTTGGGGAACTTGCGACCCTGATGTTATGGAAAAGATTGAGGATGCTACGTACAGTGCGCATATAACGGTTAGGGACCTGATCGCGGGTGAAGAGGCGGTCAAAGCTAGCTCGAAGTCCGATGAGAATCTTTAGCCGCCGCGCTGATCGGCGCGCCTGATTGACAGGCTGTCGGAAAAGTCCGGATAGCCTGTCAACCCCGGCCGTTACATCGTCCCCTTACTCGCGGCGTAATGTCCCGCCTGCTTAAGGGCATCCTCGTAGGCGCGCTGTTTTGCTTCGTACTCTTGCGCGCAGCGCTCCTGTTCTGCTTGCCCGGGAACAGGCACGGTCATGCTTCGCAGGTCTTTAGGAGATAGCTGCGCAAGCGAGTCTCCGTGTGAGGAGGCTAAGAGTTTCTGCTGTCCTTCATCGGATGACAGGTAGGCTAAGAAGAATCGTGCTAGTAGTTCATCTTTAAAGGATGCGCAGAAGACGACATCGCAGGGGACAATGAGTTTAGGGCATAACTGAGGTTTCTGAGGCACCGGCTCGCGCCTCATGCTTCCCGGCACTACGAGGGCCAGCTTAAATGGTGGTCCGAAGCGTGAGATCAGTATGCAGGTTTCATACTCGCCCAGCGGTTTGAGACGATAGAAAAGACCTGGATCCGTATCGCCCATATCGTAAATATCCGTGTCGGATACGCGCTCGGGTAGATCTTCGAAACCGATAACCGTTCCATCGACTAAGTGTTTAAGCGATAGGTAGTAGCAGTCAATTCGTCGGTCCGTTCTGCTAAGACCCATCTGTGGCATCTTTAAAAGAGTGCTACGGGGAATGCCGCGGCGTATGTCCGCTACGCTGCCAAAGCGAACGAAGGACTCCTCTGCAAAAGAGGTGCTTTTAGCACTGGGAAGTAAAGGCCAGATTTTTTCGGCACCTCGATCGCCGAGACGCCAATGCGTCACATCGGTTGTCTTGGCGTAAGCATAACTAATCGAGTCTTGGATCTGATGCATGAGCTCGCTTGTCATGGGCTTGTTGTCAAATGACCGCCCATCAAAGAGGAAATATGGCTCGTTGGGTTTACGGTCGCTCAGAAATAGTAAGGCGTAGCCATCGCTATTGGCGGCGATCGTATTGGGAAGTAACACTATCGCTGTCAATAGTCCAAGCTGGCAGAGCAGGCGGCGCCCGTCTGCGGCGCGTGCCAGGTTGAGCAATCGGTTGGAGACTTGTACGACCGCAATGGAATCCGGGCGTTCACACGCAAGGGAAGCAGCGAGAAAAACGTAATACCATTCGCTGACCGAAAGCGGGCTTGGTACATCGACAAGTGTTTGCAGTTGACGGGCCCTCGACGTAAGGAAATCCCGAACATGCTCATCTGCAATTTCGAGCGAGGGCTCAAATTGAGTGAGGGGGATTTGCTCGGGGGGTCTGCAGTAGATGAGCGTGGGCTCATCGGTACGGGGCACGGCACCCGATTCTGGCGTTGAGGCAAAGACATCGGCTTTGGTAAATGTAAAAGACGGATCAGCGGATGTGCCGCGAGTTCTAAAGTCGGTGCTTTCGGGGTCCTTAAGGTCGATGCCCCAGATAGACCATGCGGGTCCATTTGCATAATCTTGGGCAAACTCAAAATCTCGGCAGCACAGCTCGATAAGCGTATGAGTTTTTAGCGTTGGCTGGAGTTTTGAGACCATAAAGGAAACCAGGTTTGCAAGAAATGCGCTGCTATGAGGCTCTGGATCCTGATTGTAGGCATGATAAAGGCCTAGCTTTGCTTGTTCTGCGCGAGACAGAAGCACGATTGCCTCCTCGGACATGCGTTGTGCGATATGGAGTGCGTCGTTGTTGGCAATGGCACGACGCGGTCAATTCATATTATCAGCCCAACTCCGATGAATTTGAAATTGAGTGTTTATAGCTTAACCCACGGGGGTATCAACTGCGTTAAGCTTTTAGAAAAAAAATTCTAAAAAAGAACGGGCTTTCGGACCAATATGTCATCAGCAATGAAAGGACAGCTAATGAACGGATGCGACATGTACAGAATCGAGCCGGACGCCCCCAAGAAGCCAACGGCGATGAATATTTTCGGCATGATTCTGCAAACTGTCTTTGCGGTTGTACTCTACGTGGTCGCCGTCGACATGATGTGCTTGCTGACGACGTGGCTCGGCGGGTTTATGTTCGAGATTAGCGAGAGCAACACGGTGATCCCGCTCCATTCATGGCGCCTGGTGGCGTTTAGGGTGTACTGGGTTGTGCTGGGCGCGGCGTTTGTTGCGGCGCTTGCCCACAAATGGATCGTGTTGTTAACGGGAGGGCGCGAATCCGACATGTGCGAGCTGCTCGGTGTAATTGAGGGTGCCGGCGCATTTGCATCCGTCGTCTGTGCGATTGTCTGTTTGCTGGGCTATGCCGCCGTATTTGATTGGTGGGCCGGCGTTACCGGAAAGATGGCTTCGGATTCCCGCGCCAATGATTACCTGCTTTGGGCTGTTGTCTTAACCATCGGAACGATTGTCGAGTGGCGAATTGTCGAAGGGGTCCTCAAGGCTTTATTCCCTCATGAGTGCTTGTTCCACGGGCTTCGCTTTGCATCCGTCTGCGTGGTTACTCCTCTGCTTGCGCTTGTACCCACCACGCTGGCCATCATCGTGTGCGCGCTGGTGGTGGGCCTTTTTGCCGGGATTCTGTTTGCATCGCTTGCGATCCCCGTGGTTATCGCGGTTATTGGCATTGCCATCGCTATGAGTCGCTAACCCACAACGCAATCCAAATATCTCGCATAAAGAAAGGAACGACCATGTCGGTATTCTCTGACGCTCAAAAGCTTTTGCTGCTTGCCGTACTTACCGCTCTTATGGCTGGTGCCCTGATGTACGAAGTGTTGCATCCCACACTGTTTCCGCTGCTCAAGCAGGGCATTTTGCAGCTGCTCTACCACATTCCGGTCTTTAC
Source organism: Collinsella sp. (assembly GCA_019414465.1). GTDB lineage: Bacteria > Actinomycetota > Coriobacteriia > Coriobacteriales > Coriobacteriaceae > Collinsella. The sequence continues at coordinate 15,288 of DXLY01000005.1, read as the reverse complement.
CCAGCCGGGCAACGTGATCTATCTGGAGTCGGCGACATCGCTGGCACTGTAGGAGTTTATGGGCTCGGGGCCACGTCATAGGTAAGAAAACCAATATAGAAAGGAAAACACCCATGGCTCAGAAGCAGTATCGAAACATCGATCGCTACCGGGACCTGCTCACTCGAATTGCGCCCTCGCGTCTGGTGGAGCAGACGCGTCAGAGTGTTATTGGCCACGAAGGAAGCTTGGAGGCCTTTGTGACGGCGCTGAGCTTTGAGGTCAACCGCTGCGTGATGTTGGCACGCGGCGCCGATCCGCGCGACGTTCTTTCGCCCGCCGCCATTTTGGTGATGGGTTCCACTGGTACGGGAAAGACCCACACCATCAAGGCCGTGGCAGATGCCGCAGGGCTCAAGCTGTTCGTGTTCGATGTCTCCACCATGACGGGCGAGGGCTGGCGCGGTGCCAGCATGATCAACTGCCTATCGCAGGTCGCGGACTATCAGGCTGCGAATCCCGGTGAAATTTGTTTGGTGCTCTTTGACGAGTTTGACAAGGCGGTTCGTGTCGAACCCGATGGGGGAGAAGTTGCATCGAGTTTTAGTCCATCGCAGTCGTTCCTTAAGCTTTTGGAAGGCGGGGAGATGCCGTTCGAATGTGATACCTCCAAGAGTGCGGCTATTAAGACGCTCAACCTCGATCAGGTTGTCTGCATTTTGGGCGGCGCCTTTATGGGCTTGGACGCTCTGGTGCGCAAGCGCCTGGGTGACAAGTCTGGCACCACGGTCGGCTTCGGATCCTCGTATGCCGCCGTGCGCACCGCCGCAAAATCGGCAAACGAGCTGCGAGACAGTGCGACCATCGAGGATGTTGAGACTTGGGGTATTATGTCCGAGCTGTGCGGGCGCATTGGCTCGGTGATTAACTTCAACGCCTTGAGCGTGGACGATCTGGTCCAGATTGCGTATGAACAGTACCTACCCAAGCACAACAATATGATGGGAAATGGCGCCAAGATGGAGCTGACGGCAGATGCTGCTCGCCTTGCGGCGAAGCGCGCGGTTAAGGAAGGTGCCGGCGCGCGCGGCATGCTCCGTCAGCTGCGTCCCCTTATAATGTACGCCTGGAGGGACATGCGGGAAGATACCTATATTTCCCGTGCGACCTTGGTCGTGAGCGACGGGGAACTTGCGGTTGCGTACGAGCGCTCTCATGAGCCGCGGGGTTTTTGCAGGAAGAGATGGGGGAGAATTCGCCCTTTCTGAACGGGAGGGAGATTGAAGCCCTGGCGCTGGTGAACAGCTGGATGGAGCATGGGGACAAGGACGAGCATAGGCCGTATCAGCCCGAGCTTGCTTGGCTGGCGGATTTGATGGACGGCTCGGCGCTCGACAAGATCGTGCAGGGCGGCAAAGCATTCGATCTTGCTGGGGTCTTGTTGCGCGGCGTTCCGTTTGATGGGCCGGAGCGCATTGCCGCCCACGAGCTGCTTAAGGCGTGCGCCTGCTACAACGACGTGCTCTATGCCGATCAGGACAAGTATCGCAACCTTGCCCAGGTGCTTATGCTCACCAAATTGGTGTACAAAAAATCGCCCGATTGCTTGCTGAGCCCGCTCGATGTGGTTATGAACGGCACGACTACGGGCAACGGTTTTCAGGGTCTTGGCGAGTGGGTCGATGCCATGAGCAGGTCCGAAAAGCCTTCGTTGGAAAAGTGGCAGTACCTGGCGGCCGGGGAGGCCCTGCGGATTTACGACCACTTTAGCAAGCGCCCCGACCAGGTTAAGGAGCTTGCCGCCAAGGTGTCCCTGATGCGTGTCGCCCTTGCAGTGATGGACGTTGAGGAGCGTGAGGCATTGGAGTGCGATCTTAAGAAGCTGCTCGCTTCGTGCGAGTAATCGCCGACTGTTTCTCTTTCTTTTCTTTCCCTTTCTCGGCGGCATAGACGCCGCCACCTCAACCACCTCGCGTGAGTTTTTGTCCGCACGGGATGGTATTCAACACATGCAACAACTAAATCGGAGGTTTGACCATGGCTACGTGGGAACTCAACTGTCAATCGATGCTGTCGTCTGCGGGCGACAAGGAGCTTGCTCCCTATCTTGCACGTCAAAAGGCGATGCGCGAGTTTTTTGAGCGTGCGCTGTTTGTTCCCCAGGATCAGGACGGCGCTAAGGACCAGGACAACAACGGCCTGTACTTTTTGGGCGCCACGACGGGCTCGGGCAAAAACTACACGGCCGAGCAGGTCACGGCCGACCTGATTGCCGGCGGCTGGGATGAGTCGGGCTGTTTTAACAAGTGTCCCGGCCGCCGTACCTTGGTGTTTGTTGTTCCGGGTAAAGACAATCGCGACAACTATGTTGCAAGCGTGCGTGAATTGTTGGCTGGCCAGGGCATGAGTTGTGATGAAGCGGCACGCATGGTGTTCGATCTTCCGCGCGCGGGCGAGAACATTCTGAATTGGATTGAGGCCACCCGCGGCAAGGGTGCCGTGGGCGTGCGCGAAATCTCGTGTCCCATCGAAGCAGATGACGAGAGCTCTCATCGCGTCATTAAGCGAGCATGGCGTAACACTATGGAGGTTGCCGATAACCTTCTGCACATTCTTGATACAAAGAAAAGTCTGGGAAACGTTGTCGATTGTCTGACCCCCAGCCTGTGGGACAAGCTGTCGTTAGCCGATGCGAGCCTGCGTTGGGCAGTGAGTTGTGAACTCAAGAACATTACGCGAGGCATGGAGGTAATCCCTCAGATTTGGCCATCTGCGCTGCTCAACGACGAGAGCATGCCACATGTGATTGCCCTTACACCCCAAAAGCTCGTCAACAGAATCGATACGGTGACCGGTCCGGGCGTTGTGCTCTTTAACGCGGCGGCTGCAGAGAAGTGCCTATTCATCTTTGACGAAATCGACCACATGAAGGCTGACATGCTGTCGACGCTGACGGACGACCCCGTGACGTTTCAGCCGGATGAGGCGCTGCGCATCCTTGATCGTCATTTTAACGGCGGCGTGGTGGACCCCTTGCTGTTGGGAAATCGAGATCAATGGATGGCGGTCTACACACACGCTTCTACGTCGGGCGATCACAAGGGGTCGAATGCCGAGAGGAACAGGGTTTCGCGAGCGAGCGTAGAGGAAGCTGCCGAAGGAATCGCCAAGGATGCCGAGAATATTCAAAAGGCACTCGCCTCCTGCATTAAGGAAATGAAACTGCGCCCGCCTTTTGCGCTGTCTGACGAGGCAAAAGACGAGCAGCTTGCCGGTCGTCGTCTGTTTGGCAGTGATGATGTCTCGGTGGGCGATAACTCGGTAAACCCGTTGTGCTACAAGCTCAATGAGGACGGTACCCGCAATATGATTACGGCTCATGGGGCGAATGGACAGCAAACCGTTAACAAGGCGGTTCGTCGTGCGCGCGGCGTCGTTAGGATGGTAGTAGGTCACCTTGCCATCTGCGCCAGCCTTATGGATAGCCTGTATTACGGCAGCATTTCGTACAAGGACGATCTTTCGCGCAAGAACATCATCGATGCGCTGGGCATTAGGAACGACCAAACCAGTGAGAAATGCTTTTGGAATGCGTTGATGATGGCGCTGTTCTTTAAGAACCGTAAGAACGACGATATTGATGCAGCCGATGACTCGATGTATGCGCATGGCGTTGACTACCTAGTAATGGAAACCACACTAGACCATATGTTAACCACGTACCTAACCAGTCATGGCATTGAGCGCATGCCCGAGGCATACTTGGCCTCCATTGCTGCCAAAGCGCCCTGTGTGTGCATGAGCGCAACATGGAGCGCGCCGACCGTAAAGAACTTTAACCTGGATTACCTCGATGAGGTTCACGGCGTGGTTCGCAAGGATATGTGGATCGGCGAGCTCAACCAAGAGATCGTACGACAGACCAAGCTGTTTAACAAACGGGCGGCAAAGACGTACGACATTGACGTTGCTTGGGTTGACGAGGACAAGAATCTTGCCGGTATGGCTGCGTTGGCCGGCGGCGCTTTTGGCGGCGCAATCGTATCGCCCGACGAGACGTACGGGCGCGCGATGGAGTTCTTTGGCGGAATTGGCGTGAGTGAAGGTCTTGCGGTGCGTCTGCGCCGAAAGGTTGCCGATAGGGTGGGCACGAGCGATGCCAAAAGCATCGAGTTTGAGCTGGAACGCCTGAGTAAAGCGCTCGTTGCCGTGAGCGCCTGGGCGCGCGGCGTCGCGCGCAACGAACAGCAGGCGGGTGCCGTTTTTACCACCCGTCACATGGGAAACCATGGCGACTTTAATAGTTTGGCGCTGGATCTTGGCCGAGAAATCGTTGCCGAACTGGTGATTCGGAACGTTAAGCGTCCCGAGGCGTCGTACGAGGAGTCGCTCGCGGAGGCCAAGGATATGGTGCCGTGCTTTAACGCTGCAGAATGGGATACCGGCTGGGACGATACTCAAAAGCGCCTCGAGATGGGCCAACCAACCCTGATGTTCATCAATTTGTCGGTGGGCGGTTTTTCAAAAAATCTCAAATACAAGGTTCCGGAGAGCCTGTGCCGTATGGTGCGACAGGTTGATTGCGGCTTTGAGAGCATCGACTGCCGTCCCAAGATGGATCTTGACTTTCTGTACATTGAGTCGCCCACAAGTCGCTTGACCTGGGGTGTTGAGGTTGACTCAACGAAGTTTGTCCAGCAGGCGCTGCTCGGTGTGATCGAGCAAGAGGAGCTGGTGGCGCGCGGAGAGGTCCCGTTTACTCAAAAGCGCCGCAACGTACGACTGTTGCTGTCCGGAGCCAAGCAGAGTCTGCCAGTTCGCGACACCCTTTCGTATCAGGTCGAAGGTGCCCGCATTGTGGCGCAGGCGGTGGGTCGCTTGATGCGTACGAGCGTAAAGATGCCGCACGTGCAGGTGATGCTCGATCGCAAAATCGCCGGCGATTGCGACTTTTCGTTCCTGCACGATTTGCCGATGGGCTACGAGCTGGAGCAGGTGGTTGGCGCCTGCGCGGCCGTCAACAATCACATGGCGGACAAGAAGCAGCACGCTGCTAACAAACAGCAGAACCTTGCTGCCTTTAGGAACAACCTGGCGAAAGAGAAGCACGAAAAGCTGGCATGGAAGGTTACCTCCCTCGATGCGCGCGAGGAAGATCTGGCCGCCTTCGATGGCGAGCGCGACTTTTATCTGCATCATTTTTGCCTGCCGTGGGAGGACCTCGCAAGCTATCCTGCGCGCAAAAGCACCGCACTGCACATGCCGTTTGCCGCGAGTGGCTATGCGTATGCGCAGGGCGGAGCGTGTAAGGTGCCGCATTTTGAGTTTCCCAGCTATGAGGGTGAACCTGTCGAGCAGATTGCTGCCCGCCTGGAGGAGCGCTGCCGCTATAACGAGGGCCTTGAGGGCGCGAAGGTTCGCCAGGTAAGCCAGGCGGCGGCCCGCGTGCCCGAGTTGCTGTCGATTCGGGAGGTGCGCGAGCGTTGGTCGCACGACGGGGTGCCTGCGGCGCTGCAGCCGGCGGCGACGGCGCACATGACGCCCTATATGTTCCAGGCGGTGTACCTGGGGGGACTGGGAGAGTCTGCTGGTAGGGCCGTCTTCGAGGCGTATTATGACGGCCGCTATTCGCTTGCTCGTGGCGATGCGGCCCATGCCGAGACGGGCGGCGATTTTGAGGTGCTCGATGCCGCTGGCAACAAGACCGGGGTGTGGATCGATTTTAAGCACTATCGCATCGGCACCTACGAGGCCTACAGGCGCAGCGGCGGCGAGACTACGGATGCCGAGTGCTTTAAGGCAAAGGCTCAAAAGGTTGGGGCAAAGTGCCTGCTGATCGTGAATGTTTTGGCCGATGAGGCGGCGCTGGAGCTTCGTCAAAAGCCAATCGATGACGTGGGAATGGTCTACTCCTTCCCCTATATGGCAGCTGATGGAGCAATCAGTCTGGAGATGATGGAGGCGATCGGCCGTGCAATCGAAGCATAACCAGCCGTGTGGCCTGGGAGACATCGCTGTGTCCGAGCTTGTGTTGCAGCTCGATGCCGCGGCTGCCGAGAAGCGCTACTCGGTCTTTTGGTGCAACGTTGGCGATGCAGGCAAGCATGCCGTGGCGGACTTTATGGCCGATGTGTGCCAGACGGGCAAGGTCGTGGCGCTCACCCAGCTCGAGGACAACCGCGTCTTTCTGATGGTCAAGGCGGGCGCGCAGACGGGCGACCTTAACGCCCCGCTCGCCCATGAGCAAATGGTTCCGATTAAAACTCATTGGGACGAGCTGGAAGATTGCGTCGTGTTGCGCCTGCTATTCAACTCTTGCTCGCAGTTTGAGGGGGTCGAGGACGAGATTCCCAATGACACGGGACACCTGTATGTCATTAGTGCCAAGGGCGACCGCCGCGACGCCATTGAGGAAGCAGGAACGGGCCCTGCCAAGATTGAGACGGTCGAGACTGTTATCAACGAGGACTGCACCTTTGAACTTAAGATCCGAACGTTTGCCAAGCGGCGGGTGCTCATCGGTCGTGCGGCAGGCGACAAGCTGGAACTCGAGAAGATCAACAGCCAGGTGGGTTACAGGCTGTCGCCTGTGGCTACGGTGGTGCTGGCTCACGGACAAAGCGATGAGTATATCCTGCGCCGTGCCAAGGGCGATAAGCCGTCCAAACGCCGTGACCTTACGTTTTCTGCCCAGGCGGAAAAGGTCGCCTATACCAAGAAGGGAATCCTGTACCGAGAGCTGCAGATTCTTGAGCGTCGGTACAGCGATTTTGCCCAGATATCGCTCAGGGAGTATCCGCGCAAGAGCTTCTACGAGGTTCTGAAAAGCGACCGATACGCCCATGTGGTTGCGGAGCGTTCGTTGGGGCGGCGGGTTGTGGTTTCGTTCGCGGGTGACGGGCTTGATAGGGTAGCGCGCCAGTTGGCCGATCGGCTCAACGATTCCTCGTGGGGCGTGCGCGCGTCGTATGGCGGCAGGGCTGTTGATCCGCTGGCGTGGAATATCGTTGTGGTAGCCAACGAGGTCGCCGAGGACGATGGCTATGCTCTGCACGCTGGCGTGGTGGAGCAGCATGTGACGCCGGATGTGTGCGAGCCGCTGGTTAAGGCGATGCCGAATACAAAGGTACGGGGCGCACAGGAGGGAATCCTGGGAGCCATGCTCAAAGAGCTGCTGGTAAAGCAGAACGTCGTCGACGGACGGATGCAGGCGTTTGACCTTGGCTCTTTTGGCGTTGAGTCGGTGACGGTCTGCGGCGTGGTCAATGTTCCGCGTAAAGAGGAAGACAAGATTGAGCTGGATGCGCGCCTTGCAACGCTAACGATTGGTGCTGACGGGGCCATGGACTACACCTCGCATTCCATCGAGGATGGTCCCGTGGACGAGATAGAGCTTGAGCTGTTGACGGCCGACGGCAAGCTCGACAAGGATGCCTATATCTTTGACGTGCGGGCAGGTGGACAGTCTATGCTCGCGCGCGTGCGCGATACGGGCTTGACGACCTTCTCTAACAACTTTGCGACCTTGGTGCGCGATTACCAGCTTACGGGCAAAGCGGGCCGTAAGAAGGAGTTTTTCGAAAGCTACAACTCGCCCTATTACGGCATTGGAACGTTTGAACGTGTAGGGATGACCTGCTACTTTGTGGGCGTCAACAACGGCACCAAGGAGGACCTGGCGACGGCGATTCATGTGCGCTCGATTGAGGTGCTCGAAGGCGACGATCTGTCCGAGCTGCTGGTTCAGCTGGTCAATGTGGGGCTTTCGCGCCACGGAGCTCCCTCCAGGTGGCCGATTCCGGTGAAGTATCTCAACGAATGTGCCGCGCGTGAGGGCGCGGCGGGGGAGCCTGGGATTTGCTCGTGAGGGAACAGAGGAAACAGATTAGCTATAAGCGCTAGAAAAATAAAAATGTTCTTGCAACATGCAAGCAGAGCGCATATACTACAGTCATAGCGTATGAGATGGGGTCTCTAAAAGAGGCCAAGCACAGCAATTTGAGTTTATGTGGACGGGACTTGAGCATGAGCACCAGCAATTTCTCCTTTAACAACGGCAATATCGATTTCATTAATCTCGAGACCATTTATGGCCGTACTGACCGTTCTCGCACAGAGAACTGGCCTGTATGCCTAGGTGAAGAGGCGCCAAGTGGCGAAGATCTCGAGTATTTGGATGAGATTGAGCGCGAGCGGAACTATGAGTTTGGCTTTTGCGAATGCCAGGTTCGCCGCGATTCAAATCGCTCAATTTAATTACCCCGTTATCACCTCTTTTTAATGGGGCAAGTTGGATCGACTATCTGTGGCAAACAACGGCTCACCGTGGGAAGGAATCGGCAATGAGCAAGAACATGAATAAGGACATGAACGGCAAGGCTTTGGGTAAGGCCAAGGCGGCTGGACGCGTGGCGACAGTTGCTGCGGCGACGATTGCCATGACGGGCGGCTCGCTGCTGTCGCCCCTGGCCGCGGCGGCGCAGGGTGCGGATGGCATTGGCGCTGCGGGCGCAACGGCTGCGGTGATGTCGCCGCTGACGAGCGCTGCGGTCGCCGGTGCTGGCGCGGGTGCTGTGTCTGCGGCGCAAAAGGTCGCCGACCTGCAGGCTGCAGTTGATGCGGCGCGTGCCAAAGCTGTTGCTGCCAAGGCCGATCTGGAAGCGGCTGCTGCTCCCTACGATGCCGCTGCCGCCAACCAGCAGCGGGCGCAGGGCGCCTATGACGCGGCCCGCGGTGCAAGCGATAGCGCGGCCTCTGCTGCCTCGGCCGAGCTGGAAAAGCAGCTGGGCGCTGCGCAAGACAAGGCCGATTTGGATGTCAAGACGCTTGAGGACGCTCAGGCTGCGCTCGATGCCGCCAAGAAGAACCTGACGGACAAGGACGAAGCCCTGACTGCCGCCCGGAAGGCGGCAAGCGATGCCCAGTCTGCGCTCGAGGCCGCACAGGCCGCTGCATCCGATGCCACGCCCGAGGCCGTAGCCGCCGCCCAGGCTGCCGCAGAGCAGGCGGCGATCGATTTGGAGCAGGCAAAGCAACAGGCCGAAGATGCGCAGACCAGGCTCTCGGATGCTCAGGCTGCCGCCGATGACGCCGCTGCCAAGCAGCAGGATACGCAGGTCAAGCTTTCGGCAGCTCAGCAGGCAAAGACCGCGGCAGATGCGGACGTGGACGCCGCACGGGCGAGCTATGACGCGGCCAAGGCCGATCTGGATCGAGCCGAGCAGGGCGCTGCGGGCCCGGAGTACGAGGACGCTAAGGCAAAGGTAAACGCTGCGTCCGAGGCGCTGGCGGCCGCCAAGGCCACGCAGTCGCAGCGCGAGGATGAGCTTGCTGCTGCCGAGCAAGAGGTGAGTGCCGCCGAGGGCGAGGTGCAGACTGCACAGCAGGCAGTTGCCGATCAGCAACAGGTCGCTGCCGAAGCCCAGTCCAAGCTGGGTGCCGCTGTTGCCGCCAAGACAGCAGCCGACGCCGCCCTCGACCAGGCCAAGACCGATCATGCCTCCGCGCTCACGGAGCTGGCCGATGCCCAGGCCAAGCTTTCGGCAGCAAAGGACGAGAAAGACGCTGCCGACAAGGCGCTCGATCAGGCGACGGCTCAAAAGCAGCAGGCCGACCAGGCTGTGGCTCAGGCCCAGGCCAAGCTCGATGCCGCTCAGGCAACGGCGAATGCATCGGCGGAGAACTACCGCCAGGGTGCTATCGCGTTCTTTAAGGGCGTGGGCGCCAACGACGCGGCAGATATCATCCTCAACTGCAAACTCGCTAGCTACAACAAGGTGGGCGAGGAGGCCGATGCGACGAGCCTGGCCAACATGAAGCAGGCGGTCGTGTGGCTCAAGGCGTGCAACGAGTATCGCGCGAGCGTTGGCCTGGGTGAGCTCAAGGTGACGTATGCCATGATGGCGACCGCCATTGCCGATGCGAACTTCTCCGATACGAAGGTCGCGCACGCTCAGCAGTTTAACGTGGGCGAGAATGTGGCGTGGAACTACGGAAGCAATCCGTTTAAGCAGTGGGTCGATCAGGAGAAGGCCGTCTTTGACGCTGCTGCCGCCTCGCTGGGCGCGACGGGCCTTACGGGAAAGGCCGCTTACGATTTTTATACGGCGCATAGTTCCGAGATTGATACCTACGCCGCGAAGCATGGTGATTCGGTCGGCCATTACATCAACGTAATCGATCCCAGCTACACCGTGACGGGCATGGGCGTTTGCACGCGTGGGACGCTGTACGGTCGGAGCACGCAGGCGCAGACATTCGTATATTCTGGTCGATGGTACGAGCCGTACAACGTCAATCCGATGACGGTTGCTGAGTATGAGGTTGCGTTGAACGCGTGGTGCGACTCTTTGGCAAATCCCGAGCAAGGCGTGGATGCGGCGCGCAAGGAGCTTACTGCGGCGCAGGGCGTTGCCAACGATGCCGGCAACAAGGTGGACGCAGCATCGCAAACCGCTGCGGCAAAGCAAGCCCAGGTTGAGCGCGCTGCCGCCAACATCGATGCCGCGGCCACCAAGGTCTCGGAAGCCCAGGCCGCCGTGGCGCAAAAGCAGGCTGCAGCTGACGCCGCCGCGCGTGCCGTCAGCGATGCTCGCGCCGATTTGAGCGCTGCCAACGACGCTGTTGCGGCAGCGCAGGACGCCGTGGCCGCCAAGTCTGGCGAGCTCGACATTGCCAAGGGCAAGGTGGCTGCTGCCAAGCGCGCGCTGGACGCCGCTCGTGCCGGCGTTGGCGACAAGCAGGATGCACTTGCCGCGGCTCAGGATGAGCTGGCGGCGTACTCAGCCGATATCGTCACTGCTCAGCGTGCGTTTGATGCGGCATCGTCTGTGCTCGAAGACGCCCGTGCCAATCAGCGCGAAGCGGAGGCTGAGCTCGCTGTTGCCCAAGGCGATGCCAATCAGGCAGATATCGATGCTGCTGACGCTCAGGCGGAGCTCGATATGGCGCAGCGGGCTGTAAGCGATGCCGATGCCGTCGTGGCAACGGCTCAGGCAAAATCTGATGCAGCTGCCGCCCGCGCCTCTCAGCTTAAGAATGCCGCCACAGCACTTGCCAAGGCCACTGGGGACAAAGCGATTGCCGATGCCGCGCTCGATGCAGCGGCGATGGCCGTGAGCGATGCCGAGTATGACGTGGTGGAGGCTGACGATGCCGTGGCGGATGCGACTGCCGCCCGCGACGCCTCTGCCGCCGCGGTTGACCGCCTGCGCAGAATCAATCTTGCCGAAGCCATTGTCAACGGCAGCACTGACGATGCGGACGAGGCGCTCAACGCCAAGATCGCTGCGGCCCACGATGTCGCCGAGCGTGCCGCGACCGCCAAGGCCGAGCTCGATGCCGCCGTGGCTGCGACGGATGCCGTGGCGCCGGCATACTTGGAGGCGCTCGCCAACTACACCGCCGCCAAGGTCGAGCTCGACCAGGCTATTGCCGAGCTTAACGCCGAGATCGCTCGCCAAGAGGCCGCCGACCGCGGAAACGGCGAGCAGACCCAGCCCGTCACGCAAGTGACGTACCAGGCCAAGCATGCGGAGACAAAGACCGAGGCCACGACTTGGCAGACGGCGATGCCCGCCACGGGCGATGCGTCCGAGCTGCTGGGTGAGACCTTCGTGATCGGCGGCACGGTCCTGGTGGCCGCCGGCGTATTCCTGTCCGATAAGCGCCGCCAGCTGATCCGTTAGGGACAGGGAAGCGCGCTGTTTTTGGCGCGCACCGCAGGGGCATGGGCTCTGCGGCGCGCGCCGCCTTTTTCTTCAAGATTGATTAAGGAGGGATATATGCAAATTAGAGGAGAGGCCGCGATCGCCTGCGGATTCATGGCGGGCCTGGCAACGGGGTTGCTGTTCGATGGATGTTTCGACAGCTATATCAATCGATTCCGCGACTCTGGTTTTTCGAGAGGCAAGCCTTGGAAAACAGCGTCGGCTCATCGAGAAGCGACCGCGCCCATCGAGCCCCGCAGTGTGGATACCTCAAAAATCAAGGTAACCGTCACCAAGAACGGCAAGATTTACCACCGTTCTGCGGGATGCAAAAACTTGTCCCGAAACGCCATTAAAACGAGCGTGCCATTGGCAACCGCACTCAAGCGAGGCAAGACGCCCTGCCCAACATGCTGCCCGCCAACAGTGTGCTCGATCTGGTTTTTTGGGTGTTTGATCCGTTTGGATGGAAGAACGAGGGGTAAGCCCTAAGGGGTGCGGATGCCGGGGCTGATCCGCAATTTCTGCCATCGATTTGTCTAGAGTCGCACAGCACGGAGGTGCCGCTTAATGTCCATTTTCGTTACCGGAGACGTTCACGGTGTTGCCGAGTACGGGGCGAGCCGCTTCTCGTCGCGCGTTTGGCCATTGGGCCGTACGCTGACGCGCGATGACGTGGTGATCGTTGCCGGCGACTTTGGCTTTATATGGAGTGGCTCAAACACCGACAAATACTGGCTCGACTGGTTTGAGTCCAAGCCCTGGACTACGTGTTTTGTCGACGGCAATCACGAGAACTATCATCTGCTGGCGGGGCTGCCGATCCGAGAGTGGAACGGGGGCCTCGTTCACGAGGTTCGCCCGCATGTGCTGCACCTGATGCGCGGAGAGGTGTTCGACATCGCGGGGAACACGGTGCTCGCCATGGGTGGCGCCGCGAGCCATGACAAACAGTGGCGCCGGGAGGGAAAGACGTGGTGGCCCGAGGAAATGCCGAGTGAGAGCGAGATGGAATACTGTCGCGCCTCGCTCGATCGTGTGGGCTGGAAGGTCGACTATGTTGTGACTCACGAGGCGCCGGTCGATTTGGCAGACGAGCTGTGCATGGAGTGCAATCGCGAGTTCTACGACGATTCGCTGCAGGCCTTTTTGGGCGAGCTCGACGGGCGACTCGACTACCGCACCTGGTTCTTTGGCCATTACCATGACGATGAATGGCGCGACGACAAGCATCGCCTGATCTACCAAGATATCGTGCCGATTGAGGCGCGATGCACCGATGAGTAGGGTGGGGCGGCGAGTGGAAATTCTGGGCAACAGCGTTAGGAGGTTCCCATGATCTGGTTTACCAGCGATACCCACTTTGGACACGAGAACATGCTGCGGCTCGCCGACAGGCCTTGGTCGACTGGTGCGCAGATGAACGACGCCATGGTCGCCAACATTAATAGCAAGGTCGCTTTGGACGACGAGCTTTATATTCTGGGCGACTTCAGCTTTAAGATGACGGTGCAAGACGCCTACGAGCTGCGTAAGAGCATTACATGCAAGCACGTCCATCTGCTGCCTGGCAACCACGACAAAGACTGGACGCAGCCTGCGGTGGCGGATGCTTTTATCGTCGAGCCGCCCATTTGTGTGCTCAAGATCGACCGCCAAAAAATCGTGCTGAGCCACTATCCCATGGTCGACTGGCAAGGCATGTCGCACGGCGGCTGGCATCTTCACGGACATATCCACAGCTGCGGCGGCGCGTACAACACGTTCAACCTTAGGCAGGGGCTGCTGCGCTATGACGTGGGCGTGGACGCCAACGGCTACGCCCCGGTGAGCCTGGAGGAGCTCAAGTCGTGGTTTGCGCAGGTCGACGAGCCGGCGTGTTGCGTTAAATGGCCGTGGTGGGTCAACGCCACGGGCGACGAGCAGATCGAGCACGATCTCGAAGCCTATAAGAGGGAAGTGGTGATCCGATGACGGTTTATGTGACGGGTGATGTCCACGGTGGCATCGACATGCAAAAGCTCCGCGACTGGGAGCTTGGGGATAGTCTGACGAGCGACGACTATCTGATTATCGCGGGAGACTTTGGCTTTCCGTGGGATTTTTCTGCCGAGGAATGCGCCGATATCGCCTGGCTGGAGTCGCGCCCCTATACCGTGCTGTTCGTCGACGGCAACCACGAACGCTACGACCATTGGGCGGAGCGCCCCCTGGAGTTGTGGCACGGTGGACTGACGCAACGCCTGTCGGACACCTCGCCTATACGGCGCCTGACGCGCGGCGAGGTTTTTGAGCTCGGTGGGTCGACGATCTTTACCATGGGCGGCGCCACGAGTGTGGACAAGGAATACCGCATCCCGTATTCCAGCTGGTGGCCGCAGGAGCTGCCGGGCGAGCGCAACTTTGAGGAGGCGCGGGCAAAGCTCGATAGCGTGGGCTGGAAGGTCGACTACGTGATCACCCACACCTGCTCCACGCGCATGCTCTCGCCCACGCTCTATCCGGCACCTGGCTGGAATTATCCAGCTGTCGATCGGCTTACGGCATTTTTCGACGAGCTGGAAGATCGCTTGGACTACAAGCGCTGGTACTACGGGCATTTTCATCGGGATGCCAACCCGGCCGAGCGCCACACCGTGCTCTACGACTGCATCGTTCGCCTGGGCGGCGAGCTCCAGCCCTGGGACGTTGCGTAGGGGCAGGCATAGCGAGCTCTTCGTATGATGCCTTGGGTAGTTACCCTACATTTTGGCAATAGTCATTATCTGTAGGGTAACTTAAGACATACTGGGAGCTGGAGGAGATGCTGCTGGCGGTCTAGAGTTTCAACGCCATTCGGTTGGTGCCGGGTAGGGCTGCAAAGCCGAAATGCGCATAGAACGCTGCCGCCTCATCATCTACTGGATCGACAACCAAAGCTCGCGCTCCCGCTAGGGCAGAAATTTTTAAGGCGTTTTCGATGGCATCTTTGAGCAACGATGCTCCCAGACCAAGCCCCTTGAATTTCTCATCAACCCCCATCATTCCAAGCAACACTGCGGGAACTTGGGAGGGGGAGTTCCGAACGAACCATCCTCCGTCAACATTTTCGCGAGCTACGGAGTGCGTACATAGCGTATAGAACCCGGCGACTGCGCCGTCGTAATACGATGCGTATATAACCGCCGACCCTCTTCTTCGCGCCGAGGCTGATCTGTTTTTAGCCCATCCGTCTACAAGGGTATTACCGCAGTGGAAAGCCTCGATGCCTTGACCAACGGGGAGTTGAACGGGCTTGGTAAACGTGCTCATTCCCAAATCGCTTTACGGTCGAGCAACGCTTTTGCGGCTTGGGGCATGGGTGAGTCGAGCATTTCGCAAAATGCATCAAAACCATCAGGAGAAAGATAGGTTGTTGACGCCTCGGCGATGTCACGTGCGGAGCTCTCGTCAAGGTGAGCCGTGGCCCATTGGGTGAGAGTTTGCCCGCGCAAGGCCGCGGCGCGCTCGTAAGTAAGGCGTTGACGCTCGGTCAGCCTTAGATCCATACGGCGCTGTTTCTCAATCGTTGGCATGGTAAAACCTCCTTTGCATCATTGTACGGAACTATTCCGTACATAAC
>DXLY01000049.1:11507-13226 GCA_019414465.1 Collinsella sp. | reverse complement strand
TGTAATGGTGGCGTAGCACAGGTTCAAACAGGTGCAGGTGCTTGGCGAAGGCCGCCGAGCCAATGGCGAGCACGGTAAAGATGAGCACGCGCATGGGAACCTCGACCTGATTGATGGCGGCGGCGCCGGCCGAAAGCATGATGCACCAGGCGTAGATGAGCAGCACGGCCTGCTTTTGGTTGTAACCCTCTTGAATCAGGCGGTGGTGAATGTGGCCCTTGTCGGCCTGCCCAATGCTAATGTGGGCGCGCTTGCGGCGTACGATGGCGCTGAACGTGTCGATGATGGGCACGCCGGCCACGATGAGCGGGATGATGAGCGATGTGAGCGCGGCGGTGCGGCTCACGTTGAGCAGCGATATGGAGCCGAGCGCAAAGCCCAGCAGCAGCGAACCCGAGTCGCCCAAGAAGATACTCGCGGGGTTGAAGTTGTACCGCAAAAAGGCCAAGCAGGCGCCAAACAACGCGATGGAGAGCGCGGCGGCATCGATGCGGCCCGAGAGAACGGCCATCGAGAACATCGTGAACGATGCGATGCCACAGATGCCCGTTGCCAGGCCGTCAAGGCCGTCGATGAGGTTGATGATGTTGGTGAACGCCACCAGGTAGACCACGGTGATGGGGTAAGCGAGCCAGCCGAGCATGATCTCGCCGGGGGCAAACGGGTTGACGATGACGCCGATTTTTAGGCCGCCCACGCAGGCGATGAGCGCGGCGAGGACCTGGCCGGCCAGCTTTTGCTTGGGCTTGAGCTGGAAGACGTCGTCGATCGCGCCGGTCGCAAAGATGACGGTAAAAGAAAGCGCAAGTATGGGGTAGCTAATGTGCAGACGGGGGTGGGGCACCAAAACGGGCGGCCAGCCCAGGTACCAGGTGCCTAGGATCTGCACGGTGCAGGCGACGACGAGGCCCAAAAAGACCGCTGTGCCACCCATGCGCGGGATGGGTTTAGTGTTGATGCGGCGCTTGGAAGGATAGTCGACGGCGTCGAGCTTGATTGCTAGGCGCTTGACCAGGGGCACCGCAAGGAAGGTCGTGATAAAAGCCGCGACCGCCACGCACAGGTACGGTATGAAGCTCGTGGAGGAAACCATGAATCGATAAACCGCCAAGCGTCGAAGGAAAAGGTCAAAGGATGCCACGCCGCAAAGGGTATAGCTGACCCATGATACTCGACCAAGGAGGGTGTGAGGAATTGCACGGGGCGATAATCACGTGCTTACCAGATATTCGAGTGATGGTGGGGTTCTGCCTGGTGCCTTTTGGGGATCTGGGCGGGATTTACAATGGCGAGTTTCGGCAAAAGAAAACCACCCCCCACGTTACGAAAATGAACCCACCTAAAACAGGTGGGTGCCCTCATCGACTGTTCCAGCGTCCTTAACAACGAAGGATACCTGTACTAGGTACGACTGTGTGGGCTCCCTAAATAAACGCGACGGTTCACCCAGTTGCTCCGCGGGGGGCGGAATACCTACATCATAAAGCGGCACTTTGTGGATTCCAGTCTTGACATTACAAAAATCGTGTCGGACGATTACGGCGCCTTGGGCTCGAGCCGTCCGTGCGGTCGGCCCTTTTGCGTTTGAGCTGCCGAATCGTTGTTTTTGGAGCATGTCTTTATGCCGACGTCGTTGACCGAACTTTTTTCGCCCGCCTGCCATTTGTGTCCGCGCCGTTGCGGTGCGGCGCGCGATGAGGGTGCGCATGGCGTGTGCGG
>DXLY01000049.1:0-11497 GCA_019414465.1 Collinsella sp. | reverse complement strand
GCTAACGACACGCTCAAGGTGGCCCGCGCGGCGCTTCATATGTGGGAGGAGCCGCCTATCTCGGGCGAGGCCGGTTCTGGCACGATCTTCTTTAGCGGCTGCTCGCTCAAATGCATCTATTGCCAGAACCACGAGATCTCGACAGGCAATTTTGGGCTTGAGATTTCGCCCGAGCGCCTGGTCGAGATTATGTTGGAGCTGCAGGACCAGGGTGCGAACAACATTAACCTGGTGACGGCGACACACTACGCGCACCTGCTGCCGGCTTCGATTTCCGCGGCACGGGCACGCGGACTGGTCATCCCGATCGTCTACAACACGAGCGGTTATGAGCGCGCGAGTGCCGTGGCGGCGCTCGGCGATCTGGTCGACGTGTGGCTTACCGACTTTAAATATGCCGATGCGGGGCTTGCACAGTCGCTCTCCCACATTAAGGACTACCCGCGTGTGGCCGTGTCGGGCCTGGCGCAAATGGCGCGCGAGATTGAGTGCCGCGGGGGAGAGCTGGTGGACGATGACGGGCTCATGAAGCGCGGCATGATCGTGCGTCACCTGGTGCTGCCGGGGCATGCGGACGATTCGTGTCGCGTGCTGGACCTGGTGTGGCAGACGGTGGGCGATGTGCCGATCTCGGTCATGAACCAGTACACGCCCAATGCGCTCATGCGCGAGCAGGGCGGCGACCTGGCACGAGCCGTGACGCGCGATGAGTACGAGCAGGTGCTCGGCCATGCCGACGACCTGGGCTTTACAACGATGTTCTGGCAAGAGGGCGGCGCGGTAGACGAGAGCTTCACCCCAGCGTTTGACACCACCGGCGTCCTTACCAGCGCAAAGTAGTGCGCACGCGGATGATGTTTCTGGGACGGGGATTAAAAAATCATCGAGAGGATTGCCTGCTCGAAAAGTAGTCAAAATAGCCCCGTCCCAAAAAGACTGGGTATTGGGCGTTGACAGTTGACGAGCCGTAGGTAAAATATCAACTTGTCCTGGGGACGTAGCTCAGTTGGGAGAGCGCTGCCGTCGCATGGCAGAGGCCGAGGGTTCGACTCCCTTCGTCTCCACCCTTGGATTTGATAAGCCGCTGACATTGTGTCGGCGGCTTTTTTTAAAAGAAAGGGCTGAACTATGGCCGAGCTTGAGTCCCAACCATTGTCTGACGAGGAGCGCGCCGAGTTGGAAGAGCTCCGCGCTGAGAAGGCCCGCCGCGAGGAGCAGGAAAAGGCTCGTCGCGAGCGTGAGGAGCTGGCCGCCCTGCGCGCCGAGCGTGCGAAGGCCGAGGAGGTCGCCGCGAACGCCGCATCCGAGCGCAAGCCCGCGCCCGCACCCAAGCCCGCTGCCGCGAAGCCTGCACCTGCCGCGCCCAAGCCTCAGCCTAAAAAGGCCGCTCGTCCCAAGTCCGTCGAGCCCAAGTCGAGCCGTGACGAGATGACCTTTGCCCAGCGCATGGTTACCTCCAAGGAGCCTACGGGCGAGAACGAGATCCCTGGCATGGCGCCGGCTCAAAAAATCATCATTGTCCTTGCCCTCATCGCGTTTGTCATCTTTATGGGCTACACGATCCTGACCAGCATGGGCCTGCTCTAACCGATTTGCATCGGGCGTCATGTCCGCATGCTCTGCTCTCGTCCAACCCTCAAATTCTGCACCACACATTCGAAAGGTCGCCCCATGGCTTTGACCGACATCTCTCATCCCACCGACATCGCAATGCTCACCGATCTGTACGAGCTCACTATGGCCCAGGGCCTGTGGGAGAGCGGCAAGGCCAATGAGCAGGGTTGTTTTACCGCGTTTTACCGCGACCATCCTTTTGGCAGCGCCTATGCCGTCATGTGCGGCACCGCCGAACTGCCCGAGCTGGTCGAGAATCTGCGCTTTACGCCCGAGGACATCGACTACCTCGCATCGCTTGAGGCCCCTGCCGGCGGCGCGATGTTCAAGCCTGGATTCCTCGACTACCTGCGCGATTTTCGTGCGCATGTAAACATCGACGCCGTGCCCGAGGGCGAGCTCGTCTTTCCGCGCGAGCCCATGGTGCGCGTCACCGGCCCCGCGCTGGAGTGCCAGCTGCTCGAGACGGCACTGCTCAACATCGTCGGGTTCCAGACGCTTGTCGCCACCAAGACGGCGCGCGTGGTGCTCGCCGCCGACGGTCGCCCCGTGGCGGAGTTTGGCCTGCGCCGAGCCCAGGGTCCCGATGGCGGCCTGGCCGTTGCGCGCGCGAGCTACGTCGCCGGCTGCTCCTCTACGTCCAATGTACTCGCCGGGCGCCGCTACGGTATTCCCGTCTTTGGCACGCATGCGCACAGCTGGGTGATGAGCTTCGATTCCGAGCTCGAGGCCTTCCGCGCCTTTGCCAAGTCGAGCCCCAAGAACTGTACGCTGCTCATCGACACCTATGACGTGCGCGAGGGCTGCGAGCATGCCATTACGGTCGCCAAGGAGATGGAGGCGGCGGGCGAGCGCCTGTCGGCTATTCGCATTGACTCGGGCGACCTCGCCAAGCTCTCCAAGTATGTTCGCGGCCGTTTTGATGCCGAGGGCCTGCCCTATGTGGGTATCTCGGTGTCCAACGACCTGGACGAGTACACGATTCAGTCGCTGCTCGACCAGGGCGCGCCCATCGATAGCTTTGGCGTGGGTACCAAGCTCGCGACCTGCTACGACCAGCCGGCGCTGGGCGGCGTGTACAAGCTTTCCGCCCGCCGTGCGAACGAGGCCGACCCGTGGACGCCGGTGGTCAAGCTCTCCGAGCAGCCCTATAAGCGCACGATCCCGGGCGTGCAGCGCGTGCGCCGTTATTACGACGGCTTTGGCGGCCCGGTCTGCGACATGATCTACGACGAGGACCATCTGGCGGGGGAGGGCGCCGCGCGCGGCAATACCCTCGTGGCCGTGAATGATGCCGCCCTGGTGACCGACGTGTCCGAACTTGAGTATCGTGAGCTGTTGGTGCCGATCGTGCGCGACGGCAGTGCGGTGGCTCCGCGTGAGAGCATCCAGGACGCGCGCGAGCGCTGTGTTTGGGCGCTCGATCATCTGGATGCGGCTTTCAAGCGCTTCCTGTATCCGCAGACCTACGTGGTGGGTATGGAACAGGGCCTGGCCCAGGTGCGCGACGAGCTCGTGCGCAAGAATATGGCCGCGGCCTCGGCTTTCCCCTGGGCAAAATGATCCGCATGCGACGGAGGAAAACGTATCATTTTCTCGCTCGCCCGTTCGCCCGTTCGCTGAACAGTCGATTGGTTTGACGTATGACGACTTCTTATAAAACGATGGTGGTAAAGATCGGTTCGTCCACGGTGGTGGGCGCCGACGGCAAGGTCAACCGCGCCTTTATCGGCGGGCTTGCCGATCAGGCCGCAGCGCTGCGCAAGCTCGGCTGGCGTCTGGTCGTGGTGAGCTCGGGCGCTATCGCCTGTGGCTATCCCGTGCTGGGCTTCGACCGTAAGCCGGTCGGCGACCTGCCGAGCCTGCAGGCCTGCGCTTCGGCCGGCCAGTGCATTATCTCGTCGGCCTACGACGAGGAGTTTCATGCGCGCGACCTGCTCACCTCGCTCGTGCTGCTCACGCGTCACGACACGGCGCGCCGTACGTCCTACCTGCACGCGCGCGACGCCCTGCTGCGCCTGGTGAAGCTTGGCGTGGTGCCGGTCGTCAACGAGAACGATACCGTTACCGTCGATGAGATCAAGTTCGGCGACAACGACACACTGGCGGCGCTTGTGAGCTGCCTGGTTTCTGCCGATCTGTGCGTGACGCTCTCGGACATCGATGGCCTCTATACTGCCAATCCGCATGAGGACCCCACGGCCGAGTTTGTTCCTGTCGTGCATAAGATCGATGCCAAGATTATTGCCTCGGCGGGCGATTCTTCCACATCGGTGGGCACGGGCGGCATGATTACCAAGATTCGCGCGAGCCGCATCCTGATGACGGCGGGCATTCAGAGCGTGATTTGCTCGGGCGAGGAGCCCGATGCGCTCGTGCGCCTCGCCCGCGGCGAGAGCGTGGGCACGCTGTTCGATCCGCCGGCGGAGCGTCTGGACATCGCACCCCGCAAGCTGTGGATCGCACTGGGCGACAAGGCGCATGGCTCGGTGACGGTCGATGATGGTGCTGCGAAGGCGCTGGTCAGCCGTGGCTCTTCCCTGCTTGCGGTGGGTATTCGCGAGGTCGATGGCCAGTTTGCCGAGGGCGATGTGCTCGACGTGTGCGACCCGAGCGGTATGGTTGTCGCCCGCGGTATCGCCGAGGCCGATTCGGACGTGCTGGAACTTGCTGCCGGTCGCCGCCAGGACCAGATCGCCAGCAACCGCCTGCTCGCTAACCTGGCCGAGAAGCCGGCGATACACAGGGATAACTTGATCGTATTTGCATAAAGAAAGACAGCGCTGCGGATCGTTTCCCGCAGCGCTGTCTTTCTCGTGCCGGCACCTGGGGACGTTTCTTTTGTGCCGGCAGGTGGGGACACTCCTTTGCTAGAAGATTCGGCGCAGGTCTCCGCGGTTGAGGGCCTCGTCGAAGAGGTGCTTGAATACCACGCTGCCGTGCAGGCCGTCGTGCTCGAACTCGTTGGTCACCCAGGCATGCGAGTTGCCCACGCGGCTGAGCGTATCAAGCTGCAGGCCCGAATCCACGTACATGTCGTCGAAATACACCGCGGCCTGCAGGGGCACCTCGTTGCACGCCAGTCGCTGCGGGTCGTAGATCTTGTCCCAGCTGGTGTCTTCCATCAGCAGGTCCATGGCGGGCTTGAAGGGCTTGAGCTCGGGCATCTGCTCGAACATCCACGGGAACATGGCCTCGCCGGTAAACATGAGCGGGCGCGCGAGTGTGTCGAACTCGGCACGATGGGCCTTCTCCTCTGCTGCGGCCCAGCGAATGGGCATGGTGTCGCCGTCGGCGTAGATAAACTCCTGCAGTGTCCAGTACAGCGGGTTCGTGCGTGTGTTGGTGCGCTCGAAGGCGCGCATCAAAAAGCTGTCGGATACCGAGGAGCCGCAGCTCAGCGTACCGTCGCCAGTAACAAAAGCGTGATCGATAGTCCAATGTATGCGCTCAAAGCTCGGCTTCATGCCAAAGTCGCTGCCCATGAGCTGTAGGCGCTCGACCGTCATCGGCGAGCCGTCGAGCAACACGGGCTTTTGCTCCTCGAGGGCATCTGCCAGGGCCGCCACGCGCTCGACGTCGGCGGGGTAGCGGTCGTAATACTGCTGCGTCTTGGCTGCCATGCGTGGGAAGGTGTGCGCGTAGACCTCGCTGGCGCTCGCCGGCACGTGCGGAATGCCGCCGCAGGTAAAGCTTGCCGCCACGCCCTCGGGGAAGAGCGACAGATAGCTCAACGTCAAAAAGCCGCCGTAGCTCTGCCCCAGTGTGACCCAGGGCTTGCCGCCAAAGCCCACCAGGCGCAGGTACTCAAAATCGCGCACGATGGAGCTGGCAAGATGGCGCTTGAGGAAGTCGGCCTGCGAGCGTGCTGTATCGGCGCCGGCGGCCGTTGCGCGATCACCCAGTGCCTTGATCGTGCGTCCGTCCACGCAGCTACTGCGTCCGGTGCCGCGCTGGTCGGGAAGGACCACGCGGAAGTGCTTGACGGCCTCCTCGATCCAGCCATCGCTTGTGGGCGACAGCGGACGCGGGCTTTCGCCGCCGGGGCCGCCCTGCAAAAACAGGAGCAGTGGCAGATCGTCGTTGATGCGGTCGGGCGCGCAAACCACACGGTAGAAAAGCTTGATGCTCTCGGGCGCGCCGGCGATGGGCGCCGGCATGGCGCCGCGGCGCATGGTGCTGCCGACGGCCAAAAGCATTGGCTCAAGGCCGCGCCAGTCAAGAGGGACATCGATGCTGTGGTCCTCGACATACAGGCCGGGAACGTGGTACGAAGTGATGAGGGTCATGTGATACTTCCATTCGTTGTGGTGTTTCGGGTTGACCAATTCTACCGCCGCGGGCGAGGCCATGCGCAAATCGGCTACCATGGTTGCAAACTTCTAGGAGAAAGGGCCGCCCATGTCGGTCGATATAGCCACGTATGTCCACGATCTTGCCGTTGCCGCCAAGGCAGCGTCGGCCTCGCTTGCCACGGCGAGCGATGAGCAGCGTCAGGAGGCCGTGCGCGCCATGGCCGCAGCACTGCGCAACGGTGTCGACTCCATCGTCGCCGCCAACGAGCTCGATATGTCCGCCGCGCGCGATGCGGGTACCTCAGCGGGGCTCCTCGATCGCCTGCTGCTGACGCCCGAGCGCGTCGAGGGCATGGCCGCCGGCCTGGAAAAGCTCGCCGAGCTGCCCGATCCCGTGGGCCGCGTGCTCGACCACCGCGTGCTCGCAAGCGGCGTGGACCTGACCCGTGTGAGTGTGCCGCTGGGCCTGGTCGCCATAGTCTACGAGGCGCGCCCCAACGTGACGGCCGACGCCGCGGGCATCTGCATCCGCACCGGCAACGCCTGCATTCTGCGCGGCGGCTCGCTGGCCTATCACTCGTGTGCCATGATCGCCGAGCTGCTGGCCGATGCGCTCGAGGCCAAGGGCTTCCCGCGCGAGGCCGTGTCGATGATCGAGTCCACCGACCGCGAGGCCACTGGCGAGCTCATGAAGCTCCGCGGCATCGTCGATGTGCTCATTCCGCGTGGCGGTGTGGGTCTGATCCAGCGCTGCGTGCGCGAGTCGCTCGTACCGGTGATCGAGACGGGTACGGGCAACTGCCACATCTACGTGCATGAATCCGCCGACTTTGATAAGGCGCTCAACATTATCGTTAATGCCAAGACCCAGCGCGTGGGCGTGTGTAATGCCGCCGAGTCGCTGCTGGTCGACCGTGCTGTGGCCGATGCGTTTTTGCCTGCGGTCGTTGCCGTGCTGCACGACCACGGCGTGCTCATTCACGGTGACGAGTCCACGTGCGCCGCGTGCGCCGACGCCGGCTTTGTGGAGGGCGATGACTACGTCGCCGCGACTGAGGAGGACTGGGGTCGCGAGTACTTGGCTCTCGAGATGAGCGTGAAGGTCGTGGCAAACGAGGACGAGGCCATCGCGCACATCAACCGCTACGGCACGATGCACTCCGAGGCCATCGTTGCCGAGGACACGGATGCTTGCGAGCGCTTCCTGGATGCGGTCGATGCCTCGGCCGTGTACGCCAACGCCAGCACGCGCTTCACCGACGGCGGCGAGTTTGGCCTGGGCGCCGAGATCGGCATTTCGACCCAAAAGCTCCACGCCCGCGGCCCCTTTGCCGCCGAGGCCCTCACCACCTACAAATACAAGCTCCGCGGCACCGGCCAGGTCCGCCCCTAAACCCCTCGTAAACGAAAACCGCCACAAAGGTGCCTGTCCCCTTTGTGGTGGTTTTGGAATTAAGCCTGAAAGGTGTCGCGGTCGGGGGCGAAGGACTGCATGGCCGCGATGGTACGGTCGAAGAGTTCGGGGAGCTCCCAGCCCAGCATCTCGGCGCCCTGCGAAATCACGTCGCGCGAGCAGCCGGCGGCAAAGCGCTTGTCCTTGAACTTCTTCTTGAGCGACTTGGTCGTAAAGTCCATAACGCTCTTGCTCGGGCGCATGATGACGGCAGCGCCGATCAGGCCGGTGAGCTCATCGCAGGCAAACAGGATCTTTTCCATCTGCAGCTCGGGTTTGGGCAGCGAGGTGTTGAAGTCGGACGTGTGCGTCTGGATGGCGCGAATGAGCTCGGGAGAGGCGCCCTCGCCTTCAAGGATCTCGGCCGCATAGATGGTGTGGTTCATGGGGTCGTCCTCATGCTCCTCCCAATCTAGGTCGTGCAGCAGACCGACGATGCCCCAAAACTCCTCGTTCTCGGGGTCGAACTCGCGCGCAAAGTAGCGCATGGTGCCCTCGACCGTTTCGCCGTGGGTGATGTGGAACGGGTCCTTATTGTGCTCGTTGAGCAATTCGAACGCACGGTCGCGGGTGATTCCGGCGGAAAGTGGCTCTGCCATAAAAGACTCCTTGTGCTCGCAGGTATCGCTAAGAATGAATACTACTAGAACGACTAGAACGAAAAAACCACCACAAAGGTGCCTGTCCCCTTTGTGGTGGTTTTTGGCGCGGATGGGTTAGTTGAGGGCGGCTTGGGCTAGGCGGGCTTCGGCGGCCTCCTCGGTGACGCCCAATGCCACGGCGAACTCCTCGATGGAGCGGCGCTTGGCTTCCTTGAGTACACGCATATAGTAAGAGCTGGGCTTTTTATCGGCTTCCTCGGCCTGGCGAATGCGGTGCATCATGGTCTTTGCCACGCGGACCGTCTCGGGCGCGCCCAGCTTGAGCTGCTGCTTAAAGTGCGTCTCCTCAAGCGAGCTGTTGCGCTCGGTAAAGGTGTCGCACTCCAGCTCGTCATAGTGGCTCAGCAGATGCTCGGCATCTTGCTGAGAGATGGCGGCATGCAAACGGTCGGCCTGCGCCACGGGGTACATGAGGATCGTCTGCGCATGTCCCTGCTTGGTCTCGAGCAGCAGCATGGGCTGCGGTGTGTCGTCCCTAAAACCGACGACGGTGCAGACTCCCTGGCCCGGATGAATGACGTGTTGACCGATTGAGAACATGCTACCTCCAACTTATACGAATTTACGTATGTCTAGAATAACACGCTGACGTGCGCAAACCCTTACTTTATGCAGGAAAAGCACACAACTCTGATAGGTAAGAGTATTCGATAACAGACGCAGCTCATTCACACCTTTATGCATTTTCAACGCCTGCATAATCTGCAGGCAGACTGGCATCTTTGAGTGACTCCATACAAGCTGTAGTCATTTTTGTGCATATGCAATATCTATTAGCTTTACCCTGCGACAGTGCCCGTCGCTTGTGATAGAGTGCTACAAACTCTGGCTTTTGCCCTACGAGTGACCAAGAGCTTGGGGGCTTTAACACAAGGAGGATCTATGCCCGAGAAGATTGAAGAGCTGGTACGCGCTGCGCTTGCTGCGGCCCAGGAGGCCGGCGACCTTTCCGCATTTGAACTTGACGATTGCGCTATCGAGCGACCGGCTGACACTTCTCATGGCGAGTGGACCTCTACCATGGCCCTGAAGTCCGCCAAGCTGGCCCACTGCGCCCCGCGCAAGATCGCCGAGGCCATCGTTGCCCATATGCCCGAGGACCCCGCGATCGAGAAGGTCGAGATCGCAGGCCCCGGCTTCATCAACTTCTACCTCTCCGTTGCCGTCAAGAATGCCATCTTTGGCGAGGCTCGCGAGAAGGGTATGGACTTCGCTAAGTCCAACGTCGGTGGTGGCCTGAAGACCCAGGTCGAGTTCGTTTCCGCCAACCCCGTCGGCCCCATGCACATCGGCCACGGCCGCTGGGCCGCGCTGGGCGACTCGCTCTGCCGTGTTATGGACCACGCCGGTTACGACATCCAGCGTGAGTTCTACATCAACGACCACGGCTCTCAGATGAACACCTTCGGCAACTCCATCAGCACGCGCTATATGCAGCTTGCCGACATCATCGCCAAGCAGGGCGTGGATATCGACGAGGCTCACAAGCTGCTGATCGCCGACCGCGACGCCTTTGTTGCCGACGAGAGCGACGAGCATCCCGAGACCCATCCGTATCAGGACAACTTTGCCGAGACCCTGGGCAAGGACTCCTACGGCGGCGACTACATCATCGACGAGGCCGCCGAGTTCTGGCGCACCGACGGCGATAAGTGGGTCAACGCCGATCCGCAGGAGCGCATGGAGAGCTTCCGCGAGCGCGGCTATGTAAAGATGGTCGACAACATGCGCGACCTTTGCCATGCCGTTAACTGCGACTTCGATCGTTGGTTCTCCGAGCGCTCGCTGTATGTGAAGGACACCGAGGGCGAGACCGCCGGCACCTCCGCCGTCGACCGCGCTTTTGAGAAGCTCGACAAGATGGGCTACCTCTACACCAAGGACGGCGCCCTGTGGTTCCGCTCCACCGACCTGGGCGATGACAAGGACCGCGTCCTGATCAAGTCCGACGGCGAGTACACCTACTTCGCCTCCGACGTTGCCTATCACTGGGATAAGTTCCAGCGCGTCGACCACGTCATCGACATCTGGGGCGCCGACCACCACGGCTACATCGAGCGCGTCCGCTGCGTCTGCGACGCTCTTGGCTATCCCGGCAAGTTCGAGGTTCTGCTGGGCCAGCTCGTCAACCTGCTGCGCAACGGCAAGCCCGTCCGTATGTCTAAGCGCAAGGGCACCATGGTGACCCTGCAGGAGCTCGTCGACGAGGTCGGCTCCGATGCCGCTCGCTACACGCTCATCTCCAAGAGCTCCAACCAGATGGTCGACTTCGATATTGAGGCCGTTAAGAAACGCGACAACTCCAACCCGGTGTACTACGTGCAGTACGCTCACGCCCGTGTGTGCTCCATCCTGCGCCGTGCCGCTGACGTTACGCCCGAGCAGGCTGACGAGATGGGCATGAAGGCCGTCGCCGCCAAGGCCATCGGTGAGAACGTCGATTACTCGCTGCTGACCGACCCGACCGAGCTCGCCCTTTCGCGTAAGCTCAACGAGCTCACCGACCTCATCGCCAGCTGCGCTCGCGACCGCGCCCCGTTCCGTCTGACGCACTTTGCTGAGGAACTCGCCGGCGACTTCCACAGCTTCTACGCTGCCTGCCAGGTTCTGCCGAGCGAGGGCCGTCCCGTCGACCCCGAGCTTTCGCGTGCCCGTCTGGCCGCTTGCGACGCCGTCCGCGTGACGCTCGCCCTGGTGCTCACCCTTGTTGGCGTTTCCGCGCCCGAGCAGATGTAATCTGCGAGTCATTTGACCGTACAGACTTGGTTTAACTAAGCCTTGAAAGCCCGATCTCCCACGGAGGTCGGGCTTTTTGCAAACGCCGACGTATTGACGAATTTGGAACTGCTGGAAATACGAAACTATGCCGGTTTACTACGATGAAATGAGAAATTCCAACCACGCCGGCTTTTCGCAAAAAGTGCAAGGCATCTACCTGCGGTTTTAGTTCAACAAGTTTCGGAGTGGTCGCGGTTGAGCGATTCATCGTAGTAAACCGCCATAGTTTTGGCGGAGGCAGTCAGATTTGTGGGTGTTAAACCAAAGAGTGTCCCTTTTGACTAGTCGTTTAAGAGCGTTCCCAATGACTAAGTTGCAGGTGGCGGCGGTTGTGTTACACTAACGCTGCGTATATAGCGCAATCATCTCGATACAGATCAATGATGTCCGTCGTTTTGAACGGAACTAGACTGTTTAGCCGCCCTGAAGGTTTATGCAGGGAGCATGTGATCACAGGGCTTGAAAAGAAAGTTGAGCAAACACTGTGTCTGATCAACAGCAAGAAAACGAAATAACGACGACGCAAGCCGCTCCCGCTGCACCGGTTGCGTCGGACCAAGTCGCGGCGCCCGCGCAAACGTCGGCTCCTGAGACGCCTAAGGCTGCAACGGCTGAGAAGGCCGTGCCTGCAACTGGTGAGGAGGCTGCTCCGGCAAAGCCCAAGCGTACGCGCCGCACGGCCAAGCCTGCTGCTG
>DXLY01000048.1:3054-13406 GCA_019414465.1 Collinsella sp. | reverse complement strand
GGCCACCGTTATGGGCATTCAGGTGCTCGATACCGGCGTGTTCGGCGGCATCATTCTCGGTTGCATCACCGGTACCGTGTTCAACAAGTACTCGAACAAGCAGTTCCCCATTGCCCTTTCGATGTTCTCGGGCGTTCGCTTCCCGTTCCTGATCATGATCATCATTTCCTGGATCATGGGCGCTGGCTTCTGCATCGTTTGGCCTCCGGTTCAGGGCGCCATCTCCTCCGTTGCCGGCATCATTAAGGAGTCGGGCAACATCGGTCTGTTTATCTACGGCATGCTCAACAAGCTGCTCGTTCCCACCGGTCTGCACCACCTCATCTACACCCCGTTCCAGTTCTCCGATGTGGGTGGCACCCTGACGCTGGGCGATCAGGTTATCGCCGGCGCCTACCCCATCCGTGTTGCCGAGATGGCAATGACGGGCCAGCCCTTCTCCGATAGCACCTACTTCAACAGCTACACCTTCAACAACCTGTGGCCCTACATCGGCATCGGTCTCGCCTTTATCTTCACCGCTTACAAGGGGAACAAGGATAAGACCAAGGCAGTTATCATCCCGCTGATCATCACCGCCGTGCTCTCCTGCGTCACCGAGCCCATGGACTTCCTCTTTGTCTTTGCCGCTCCCGTGCTCTTTGTCGTTCACTCGATTCTTTCCGGTATTTTCCTGGTTCTGCTCAAGGTCCTCTCCGTGCCCGCTTCGACTGCAGGCGGCATCATCAACATCGTGGTTTCCAACCTGGTCCTCGGTGTCGACAAGACCAACTGGCCGGTTATGCTGGTGCTTGGAGTCGTCAACGCCGCTCTGTACTTCTTCCTCTTCACCTTCCTTATTAAGAAGCTCAACCTCCACACGCCTGGCCGCGAGGAGGAGTCCGAGCTCGCCGAGTCCGTTGCCGAGGGCGAGGCCGCCGCGTCTGTCGCGGTGAAGCAGGGCGCCGTTGCCGCGGCTCCCGCAGAGGGCGTCGATGCAGGTATTGCCGACCTGGTCGCAGGTCTTGGCGGCAAGGACAACATCGAGGAGCTCGAGAACTGCTTTACGCGTCTCCGCGTGAACGTTAAGAACCCGGACCTCATCAATGAGGACCTCATCAACCACGTGCCCAACAGCGGCATCAACCGCAACGGCAATAATATCCAGATCATCTTTGGCATGAAGGTCGCCGAGATGCGCGACAAGGTCGAAAACGCAATTGAGAAGGAGCAGTAAACAATGATCATTACTCTGTGTGGTGGCGGATCCACCTTTACCCCCGGCATCGTCAAGTCCATCGCCCTGCGCAAGGACGAGCTCGACGTTGACGAGATTCGTCTGTACGACATCAACGAGGAGCGCCAGCGCAAGGTCGGCGTGCTCGTGGACTGGATTTTGCACGAGGACCTCGGCCTGGACATCAAGCTCACGGTGACCACCGACAAAAAGACGGCTTTTACCGACGCGAGCTTCGTGTTTGCCCAGATGCGCGTGGGCGGCTACGCCATGCGCGAGCAGGACGAGAAGATTCCGCTGCGTCACGGCTGCGTGGGCCAGGAGACCTGCGGTTGCGGCGGCCTTGCCTACGGCATGCGCACCATCTTCCCCATGGTCGAGCTGATCGATGACGTTGAGAAGTACGCCAAGAAGGATTACTGGATTCTCAACTACTCCAACCCTGCTGCCATCGTCTCCGAGGGCTGCCGTGTGCTGCGTCCCAACGCTCGCATCATCAACATCTGCGACATGCCGATCGCGATCATCGACGTGGTTTGCGCCGCGCTCGATATCGACAAGAAGGATGTCGAGTACGATTACTTTGGCCTCAACCACTTTGGTTGGTTCACCTCGATCCGCCACAAGGGCGAGGAGGTGCTCCCGCAGCTGCGCGAGTACATCAAGGAGCACCAGATCCTGCTGCCCGATTCCTACCTCAAGGGTATGGGCTCGCTCATGGCAAAGAAGCCCGAGGAGGCCACTGACGAGCACCCCGAGCAGAACCGTCACACCAAGGGCAGCTGGTACTACGTCTGGAAGGGCGAGTACGAGATCATGGAGTGCTTCCCGGAGTACCTGCCCAACACGTATCTGAACTACTACCTGCAGCAGAAGGAGTTCGTCGAGCATTCCAACCCCGAGCGCACCCGCGCGAACGAGGTTGAGGAGACGCGCGAGAAGAACCTCTTCGACGGCATCGATCACTACGAGAAGACGGGCGAGATCGACGAGAGCACGTTCTATGCGGGCAGCCACGGCGACTGGATTGCCGACCTGGCTATCGCTCTGAAGAACGACACCAAGCAGCGCTTCCTGGTCATTTGCGAGAACAAGGGCGCTATCCCCAACATGCCCTACGACGCTATGGTCGAGCTGCCTGCCTACATTGGCAAGAACGGCCCCGAGGTCATCAGCCGCGACAACATTCCTCTGTTCCAGCAGGGCCTCATGATGCAGCAGCTGAACTCCGAGAAGCTCGTGGTCGAGGCTACGATTGAGGGTTCGTACGAGAAGGCGCTCAAGGCCTTTACGCTCAACAAGACCGTGCCTTCGATGAAGGTCGCCAAGGAGGTTCTCGACGACATGATCGAGGCCAACAAGGGTTACTGGCCCGAGCTTAAGTAAAAGCAACAGGGTCGCTGACCGCATACCTGGAGCAATGCCCCGTCCACGTGATTGCGTGGGCGGGGCATTGTCGTTTGGTAATGCGTTTTATCAAATATGGCATTTATCTGCGGTAATGTTCTATTTCACCGCTGAGGGTGACATTTTATACCGCCTGCCGAACCGTATGGAGACCTCACAACTTTTTAGGTCAGTGTTGTGCGTGTAGCAATTTCGCCCGGCCTCGCCTCCGGGCTGCCATGTGAGAGGGGATCTTATGGCTCGACTGCACGTAATGGAACGCAGCCACGCTCAGGCCGTCATGGACGACCTGCACGATGCACTCGGACGTCGTCTGGCGGTGAGTTCACTCGCCCCGTGCCCCGTCGAGTTTACGGCGGCGCTCGTCAACCTGTGCTCCACCCAGAGCTGCGGCAAGTGCACGCCCTGCCGCGTGGGCCTGAGCGCGCTGAGCGACCTGCTCGCCGATGTGCTCGAGGGCCGCGCCGACGAGTCCACGCTCAACTTGATTGAGCGCACGGCCCGCACCATCTACCTTTCGAGCGACTGCGCCATCGGCTACGAAGCCGGCGCCATGGCACTCACGGCCATTCGCGGCTTCCGTGACGATTTTGAGCATCACATCCGCGAGCACTCCTGCGGCTTTGACCGCGAGGCCCGCGTCCCGTGCGTCTCGGGCTGCCCGGCGCACGTCGACATTCCCGGTTACATCTCGCTCGTCGAGGCCGGCCGCTATGCCGACGCCGTCAAGGTCATCCGCAAGAACAATCCGCTGCCGCTCGTCTGCGGCCTGGTGTGCGAGCATCCCTGCGAGATGCACTGCCGCCGTGGCATGGTCGACGACCCCATGAACATCCTCGCCCTCAAGCGTTTTGCCGTCGAGCACAGTGACCTCAACGACCACAAGCCGCATGTAGTGGACAACACCGGCAAGCGCGTCGCCGTGATCGGCGGCGGCCCGGCCGGCCTTTCCTGCGCCTACTACCTGGCCGTGATGGGCCATAAGGTGACCATCTTTGAGCAGCGCCACCACCTGGGCGGCATGCTGCGCTATGGCATCCCCAGCTATCGTCTGCCGCGCGAGCGCCTGCAGGCCGAGATCGACTGGATCTTGAGCGCCGGCATCGACGTTGAGCTCGATCACTCCGTCAACGGCGAGGAACTTGCCCGCCTGCGCGACGAGTTCGATGCCGTCTACCTGGCCATTGGCGCCCACAGCGATAAGAAGCTCGGCCTTCCGGGCGAGGAAGCGCTCGGCGTGGAGTCGGCCGTCAAGATGCTGCGCGCCATCGGCGACGACGAGCTGCCCGACCTGAGCGGCCAGCGCGTGTGCGTCATCGGCGGCGGCAACGTGGCCATGGACGTGGCGCGCTCCGCCGTGCGCTGCGGTGCCGAAAAGGTGAGCGTCGTCTACCGCCGTCGCATCTGCGACATGACGGCCCAGGACGCCGAGATCGCCGGCGCCCAGGCCGAGGGCTGCGAGGTGCTGGAGTTGACCGCCCCGCTCGCTATCGAGACGGGCGAGGAAGGTCGCGTGAGTGGCCTGCGCGTGCAGCCGCAGATTATCGGCGCGCCCCGTCGTGGGCGTCCGGCCCCGCGTGCCGCCGCCACGCCCGAGCGCGTCATTCCCTGCGAGCGCGTGTTTGTGGCCATTGGCCAGGACATCGATTCCAAGCCGTTTGAGGACATGGGCATCGCTTGTAAGTGGGGCTGCGTGGTCACCGATTCGGATGGCGCCGTGCCCAACTTCGATGGCCTCTTTAGCGGCGGTGACTGCCAGACCGGTCCCGCCACCGTCATCCGTGCCATCAACGCCGGCCGCGTGGCTTCGGCAAATATCGACCGCTACCTGGGCTTTGACCACAAGATCAAGCTCGAGGTCGAGCTGCCGACCGTCCAGTTTAAGGGCAAGCATGAGTGCGGCCGCTGCGAGCTGGGCGAGCGCGAGGCCGGCGAGCGTATTCACGATTGGGATCTGGTCGAGCAGGGTCTCACCGAGCAGGAGGCGCGCCAGGAGGCGAGCCGCTGCCTGCGTTGCGATCACTTTGGCTTTGGCGCGTTCCGCGGAGGGAGGAACCTGGAATGGTAGAGCCCAACAACACCACCGTCAGCGACAACACCGAAAACGGAGCGCATAACATGGTCAAGCTTACGATCGATAATTGCGAGGTCGTGGTTCCCGAGCACACCACGATCCTGGATGCGGCCAAGTCCGCCGGCATCCAGATTCCCACCCTGTGCTACCTGCGCGATCTAAACGAGATCGGCGGCTGCCGCGTATGCGTGGTCGAGGTTGAGGGCTGCGACCAGCTGGTTGCCGCCTGCAACAACTACGTGCTCGACGGCATGGTGGTCCACACCAACAGCCCCAAGGCCCGCGAGGCGCGTCGCACCAACGTGCAGCTGCTGCTGTCCCAGCACGACTCGCGCTGTACGAGCTGCGTGCGCAGTGGTAACTGCAACCTGCAGACCATCGCCAACGACCTGGGTATCTTCTATCTGCCGTACGAGCAGCACCTGGCGCGCGAGGGCTGGGACTTCGATTTCCCCATCATCCGCGAAAACGACAAGTGCATTAAATGCATGCGCTGCATCAAGGTGTGCGAGAGAGTGCAGGGACTAGGGATTTGGGACCTGACCAACCGCGCCACGCATACCGCCGTGGGTACCCGCGGGCGCGCGCCGATCGGCAAGACCGATTGCGTCGCGTGCGGCCAGTGCATTACACATTGCCCGACGGGCGCACTGCGCGAGCGCGACGATACCGAGACCGTGTTCGACGCCATCGCCGATCCCGACAAGATCGTGCTGGTGCAGATCGCGCCGGCCGTGCGTAGCGCTTGGGGCGAGGAACTCGGCATGTCTCGCGAGGAAGCCACCGTTGAGCGCTTGGCTTGCGCGCTGCGCCGCGTGGGCTTTGAGTACGTGTTCGATACCGATTTCTCGGCCGACCTCACCATTATGGAGGAGGGCTCCGAGCTGCTCGAGCGCCTGGGCGCCGCCGCCAAGGGCGAAGGTGACAGCCGCGGCTGGCCCATGTTTACGAGCTGCTGCCCGGGTTGGGTTCGCTTTGTGAAGGCGCGTTATCCGGAGTTTGTCGACAGCCTGTCCACGTCAAAGTCGCCGCAGCAGATGTTCGGCGCCATCGCCAAGACGTACTACGCCAAGGTGCTGGGCGTGGAGCCCGAGCGCCTGTTCGTGGTGTCCGTGATGCCGTGCACGGCCAAGAAGGCCGAGTGCGCGCTGCCGAGCATGATGGGCGAGGGCGGCGCGCCCGACGTGGACGTTGCGCTGACGGTGCGCGAGATGGTGCGCATGATTCGCGCGAGCCACGTGAGCGTCGACACGCTTACCGAGGAGCCGCTCGATACGCCGCTGGGCTTCGGCACGGGCGCGGGCGTGATCTTTGGCGCCACGGGAGGCGTGATGGAGGCTGCCGTGCGCTCGGCCTATTACCTGGTGACGGGCAAGAACCCCGATGCGGATTTCTTTACCGACGTGCGTGGCCTGAATGGCTGGAAGGAGGCCGTGGCCGATATCGATGGCACCAAGGTGCGCGTCGCCGTGGCGCACGGGCTGGGCAACGCTGCCCGTCTGCTCGATGCGATTCGCGACGGCCGTGCGAGCTATGACTTCGTCGAGGTCATGGCGTGCCCGGGCGGCTGCGTCGGTGGCGGCGGTCAGCCCATCCACGACGGCTGCGAGCTGGCGGCCGAGCGCGGCCAGGTGCTGTGGGGCCTGGATGCCGCTGCGGACATTCGCTTCTCGCACGAGAACCCCGATGTTCAGGCGTGCTACCGCGAGTTTTTAGGCGCGCCGCTCTCGCCGCTGGCCGAGGAGTTGCTGCATACCGACCATCACGCCTGGTCGATGCCTAACGAGGGGGCGTGCTAGCGATGCGCGCGTTTAATGTTGAGATGTCGCGCCGGGGGTTTGCCTCGGCGCTCGCCGCGGGTGCGTTGTCGCTTGCGCTGGTTGGCTGTGGTGGCGGGGCTGCATGTGCCGGGTCCGACGCGGGCTCGACTGCCGCGGACGGCGCCGGTGCTGCTGCAGAGCCGGTCGAGGTGCACGTCGCCTCGCTCAAGGGGCCGACCTCGATTGGCCTGGTGCAGTTTATGGACCAGGCGGCCGATGGCGAGACGGACAATGAGTTCGACTTTGCGATCAACACTGCCGCCGACGAGATCGTGCCCAAGGTCATTCAGGGCGATATCGACATTGCCCTGGTGCCAGCCAACGTGGCGAGCGCGCTCTGCAACAAGACCGAGGGCGCGGTGCAGGTCATCGACATCAACACGCTGGGCGTGCTGAACGTTGTGACGGGCGATGCGAGTGTGGCCTCGTTTGGCGACCTGGCGGGTCGCACCGTCTACATGACGGGCAAGGGCACGACGCCGGAGTACGTCATGAACTACCTGCTGGAGCGCGCGGGCCTGACCGGCCAGGTGACGCTCGAGTTTAAGAGCGAGCCCACCGAGGTGCTGTCGGCGTTGCTTGCCGATCCGTCTGCCGTGGGCGTGCTGCCGGAGCCGTTCAAGACCGCTGCTATCGCCAAGAGCGAGGGCAAGCTGTCGGCACCGGTGAGCCTGACCGATGTGTGGGACGAGCTGGCAGGAGACACGGGCTCGCGCTTGCTGACGGGTGTGACCGTGGTGCGCCGCGCGTTTGCCGAGGAACATCCCGAGGCCGTGGCGGAATTCCTGAGCTGCCATGAGGCGAGCGTGAAGGCTGTCAATGCGGCGCCGTCAGACTGGGCGCAGGCCGTGGTCGATGCGGGCATCGTGGATAACGCCACGATTGCCGAAAAGGCGATTCCCGGGTGCATGCTCGTGTGTCAGACGGGCAAGGATATGAAGGCGGCACTTAGCGGGTATCTGCAGGTGCTGTCCGACGCGGACGCGAGTGCCGTGGGCGGCAAGCTCCCGGCTGATGATTTTTACTACATGGAGTAGCCCGTGCGTGCGTTTGCTCGACAAATGACAGAGCGTATGAAGGCGGTGGCGGCAGCAGGTGCCGTCGCCGCCTTTTGGCTTGCCGTGTGGATGCTGGTGGCGGCGCTGGTGGCGCAGCCGCTGATTTTGCCGGGGCCGGGCGCTGTTGCAGTGGCGTTGCTGCGGCTGGCATGCGATGCCGGCACGTGGGCGATTCTGGCGGGCTCGGGTGTGCGGATTCTGGGCGGGCTGGCGCTTGCCGCGGTATGCGGCGGCGTGCTCGCCGGAGTCTCGTCGCACTCGCGGACGTTTGCCCACCTGGTGGCGCCGGCGCTTTCGTTTGTTAAGGCGACGCCGGTTGCCTGCGTAGTGGTCCTGCTGCTCATTTGGCTGGGGTCGGCGTGCGTGAGCATTGCGGCGGTCTTTTTGATGGCGCTGCCGGGCGTGTATTTCTCACTGGTCGAAGGCTTGTCGCAGGTGGATAAGCCACTGGAGCAGATGTTTCGTCTGCATGGCGTGCGGGGCTGGCGACTGTTTTGCGCCCACACCTGGCGCGAAGTCCTGCCGTTTGTGCTTTCGTGTGCGCGTGCCGTGATCGGCATGAGCTGGAAGGCCGGTGTGGCAGCCGAGCTGATCGGCATGGCGGTGGGCACCGTGGGTGAGCGCATCTATCAGGCGAAGCTTTTGATTGAGACGGCCGACCTGCTGGCTTGGACCGTGCTGGTCGTTGCCGCCTCGTGGGCGTGTGAGCGCGTGCTGGTGTGGCTGCTGCGGGTTTCGGGGCCCGTGGCGTGGGGTGCGGCCGTGCGGGCGCATGGGCATGGGCTGCGCGGGCGTGCGAGGGCTGCGGGCGATGGCGCTGCGGCGGAGCTTGCGCTTGCCGTGGGCGATCGCGCGCCCTGGGCGCCGGCGCTCGACGGACTGGTGCTCAACGTGCCCGCGGGTGGGCGTATCTGTGTGATGGGCGCCTCGGGTGCGGGTAAGTCGACGCTCCTTGCCCTTGCGGCAGGGGAGTGCGCACCGTGCTCGATGGTGTTTCAGGATGCACGCTTGGTCGAGTCCGCCTCGGCGCTGGATAACGTGCTGGTGTGCGCCGATGCACGCGTGGACGCCTCGAGTGCTGCGGCCCTGTTGCGCTTGCTGGTGCCGGGGGTCGATGTGCATGCTCGCGTGGCCGAGCTTTCGGGCGGGCAGCGCCGTCGCGTCGAGATCGCTCGAGCCCTGCTGTGCCCGGGCGGCGCGGTGATTCTTGACGAGCCCTTTACCGGCTTGGATGCCGCCGCGCGCGATGTGACGGCCGACGCTGTGCTCGACTTGCTCGACGGCCGCATGCTCCTGCTTGCCACGCACGACACCGCCGATGCTCAGGCCCTCGATATCTCGGATATCATCACGCTCTAAATACTAACTCAGCAACAAAATGATCCGTTTTCCTCCGTCTCCATGGGGTCG
Source organism: Collinsella sp. (assembly GCA_019414465.1). Lineage (GTDB taxonomy): Bacteria > Actinomycetota > Coriobacteriia > Coriobacteriales > Coriobacteriaceae > Collinsella. Next base: position 4,421 of record DXLY01000048.1, on the reverse strand, counting down.
GGTGTGGTATTCTATCTGCGGGGTAATACTTAGGGTTACCAAGTAATACCAACGCAGCAGAAACAAACTCCGGATGCGGGCCAATCGGGTTGCCTTCACAGCCCGTCGCCCAGCCGCGTGGCCCGCATCTATCCGCACCACCGTCGTTTCAAAAAGGAAGCGCCATGGCAGAACACATGACCCCGGTTGTCGCGAAGGTCTTGCCCGAGGAAAAGGCGGCCTTCGCGGCGGCAACCCAGCTCGTGGGCACCACGCCGTCCAACGCCATCCGCATGTTTATCGCCGCGTTCAATCGCTGCGGCACCTTCCCGTTCGACATCTCGCCCAACGGGGCCTTTGGCATTTCGCCCGATTCTCATCAACAATGACTGTCCCAAACTGCCGGCACTTAGGGACGTTCCTTTTCTGCCGGCAGTTAAGGAACGTCCCTAAGTGCCGGGTTTTGAGGAGGTTGGCATGCTCAATGCGCTGGTTTGGGCGCTTGCCTGTTTTGGTGTCGTCGCTGCCGATATTGCCCTGAGCATTGTTTTGTTCTCCGCGCTGGACATCGTGTCGGCACTGACGGGTTTCCCGATCGACAATCTCGATATTCAATGGTTTCAGGCCTCCGCTCAGACGGCGTCGTTTTTGATGGCGCTGCTGTGGTGGCGCTATCTGTGGCCCCGCTCCTTCATGGCGCGCCGGCAAGGTGAACGCCCGCTCGGCGGGGGAGCAAATGCTGCATGGAAGCGCATCGCATGCGTTGTCGTGATCGGCCTATCCATACAGGTGGTCATTAGCTACCTATGCGACGGCGTGCTGTCGCTGCTGCCCGAGGTTGCGGCGGACTATAGCGAGCTCGTCGAGGAAACAGGCTTGGGCGATACCAACCTTCTTGCCGTCCTGACCACGGTGCTCGGCGCTCCGTTTTGCGAGGAGTTGCTGGTGCGCGGCATTGTTTTTGAGTTTTCGCTACGAGCGTTTAATCCGCAGTGCCGCCCGCTTTGGAAGCGCAGGCGTCGTGCGAGCGCGCAGGACGGCGCCATGGTGCCCTGGGCGGCACCAAGCACGTGGGGTATCGCCGCGGCGATTGTGCTGCAGGCGGCAATCTTCGGTTTTATGCACATGAACTGGGTACAGGGCTGCTATGCGGGTGCCGCCGGCCTCATCTTTGGCTGGGTGCTCGTGACCACCGGAAAGCTCCGCTACACGATCCTGCTGCACTTTGCCTTTAACGCCGGGTCGTACCTGATGGGTCTGTTGTGGTTTGTGAACACACCGCTCGACGTGGTAATCACGGTCGCTATCGCCGGCGTCATCCTCGTTGAGGCTATGCGCTCGCTGCGCCACGCGTGTGGGATGGGCGCAGCGAGCGCATAGCCTCAACG
>DXLY01000048.1:0-3044 GCA_019414465.1 Collinsella sp. | reverse complement strand
CCCTAGTTGCGACGCCCGCCTCCGTTGGCGCCCTGACGCCCCTGAGCTGCACGGTTGCGCCCGGCAGTGTTCTGTGCACGCGACATGCCGCCGTGCCCCTTGCTGCCTTTGGGTCCCTTGCCGCCAGCGCCACCGTGCGGCTTGCCGCCTTTCTTGCCGGTGCCATGCCCACCGCCAGCAGACGTCTCACCCGGGCGCGGCGGCACGGGGCGGATTAGACAGTGTTTGGTGTAGCCGATCAGGTCACGACGCCCGGCCTTTTCCAGCGCCTCGCGCACGAGCTTGTAGTTCTCGGGCTTGCGATACTGAATCAGCGCACGCTGCATGGCCTTCTCGTGCGGGTCGCGTGCCACATAGATCGGCTCCATGGTGCGCGGGTCTACGCCGGTGTAGTACATGCAGGTCGACATGGTGGACGGCGTGGGGTAGAAGTCCTGCACCTGCTCGGGCATGTAGCCCATGTCGCGTACGGCTTCGGCAAGGTCCACGGCCTCCTTCATGGTCGAGCCGGGATGGCTCGAGATCAGGTACGGCACCACGTACTGCTTGAGTCCGTATTCGCGGTTCAGGCGTTCAAATTTATGGCAGAACGCATCGTAGACGGCGCGGCTCGGTTTGCCCATTACGGAGAGCACCGCGTCGCTCACGTGCTCGGGCGCTACGCGTAGCTGGCCCGAGACATGGTGTTCCAGCAGCTCGCGCAAAAACTCGTCTGAGGCATCGGCCATGGTGTAGTCGAAGCGAATGCCGCTCCTCACAAAGACCTTCTTGACGCCCGGCAGCTGGCGCAGGTCGCGCAGCAGCTGCGTGTAGCCGCTCTCGTCGACCACCATGTTCTTGCATACGCTCGGCCACAGGCAGCGCTTGTTCTTGCACACGCCGTGGGTGAGCTGTTTGTCGCAGGCAGGACGGCTAAAGTTGGCCGTCGGTCCACCCACGTCGTTGATGTAGCCCTTAAACTCGGGATCGCGCGTGAGCAGCTCGGCCTCGCGCATGATCGAATCGTGGCTGCGCATCTGCAGCACGCGGCCCTGGTGGAAGGTGAGCGCGCAAAACGAGCACTCGCCAAAGCACCCGCGGTTGGAGCTGATCGAAAACTTGATCTCGGCAAAGGCCGGTACGCCGCCCGCCGCGTCGTAGTCGGGATGCCAATCGCGGGCGTAGGGGAGCTCGGCGACCTCGTCCATCTCGTCGGTGGTGAGTGTTGCCGATGGCGGGTTCTGCACCACATAGACGCTGTTGGGATAGGGCTCTACCAGGCGATGACCGGTGATGGGGTCCATATTCTGCTGCTGCACGTTAAAGCTGCGCGCGTAGTTGAGCTTGTCGGCGGCAAGGTCGTCCCAGCTGGGCAGCAGGTCGTAGTCGTAGACCTCGTCGAGCGAGCTGGTGCGGTAGACGGTGCCGTTGATGTAGGTGATCTGATCGACGGGCAGTCCCGCGTCGAGCGCGTCGGCGATCTCGACAATCGCGTGCTCGCCCATGCCGTAGATGAGGATGTCGGCGCCCGAGTCGAGCAGTACCGAGCGCTTGAGCTTGTCCTGCCAGTAGTCGTAGTGGGCCAGACGACGCAGGCTCGCCTCGATGCCGCCGATGATAATGGGGGCGTCCTTGAACGTTTGGCGGATGAGGTTGCCGTAGACCGTGACGGCGCGGTTGGGGCGGTGACCCTCCTCGCCACCAGGGGTATAGGCGTCGGTGTGGCGGCGGTGCTTGGTCACCGAATAGTGGTTGACCATGGAGTCCATGTTGCCGGCGCTGACGAGAAAGCCCAGGCGTGGCTCGCCGAGCACCGTGATGCTGGCGGGGTCGGTCCAGTTGGGCTGACAGATAATGCCCACTTTGTAGCCGTGCGCGTCGAGGACGCGGCTGATGATGGCCATGCCAAAGCTAGGGTGGTCCACGTAGGCGTCGCCGCAGATGTAGACAAAGTCGCACTGGTCCCAGCCGCGCGCGTCCATATCGGCGCGGCTGACGGGGAGGAACTTGTCGCGGCCCGGACGCCAGGGGCGGACGGGTGTCGCCTTGACGGTTGTGGCCTGTGCCTTACCGCCGCGCTTTCGCTGCTGGCCCTGTTTGCCCTGCTGACTGCGCTGGTTGTTCTGAGCGTGCTGAGGCTTTTTTGCCACGATCCCTCCCGGTGTTTGTATGCTGCACGTAATTGTAACCAGTCTTTTTAGGACGGGGCTAAAAAGACTGGTGGAGTACACGAGGTCTCGGGTGTCGGTGCCGCGCCCGCCGTTTGTTTCCAGACTGTGTATCTGCGCGTTGGAGAACCCGTCTCGCGCGCACGCCATGTTGTCAATGGGTTACAGTATGAACGGCGGCTATGTCTCCGCCAACGCACGAGAGGGTCGTCAACAAGGAGGATGCACGACGATGCAGCGTGCCAAACAGATATCGGAGTCCATTGAGCTGGGCATCATCTTGGCGCTCGCCGGTGGCTTTATGGATGTGTATTCGTACATTGGGCGCGACCATGTTTTCGCCAACGCGCAGACGGGCAACATCCTGCTGGTGGGCGTGAGCATCTCGGAGGGCAATTGGGCACTTGCGGGGCGTTACTTCTTCCCTGTGGTTTCGTTTGCTGTGGGCATTATGCTTGCCGACCTGGTACACGAGCGGTTTGGCAGTGTGATTCACTGGCGCCAGGTGACGGTGTTCTTTGAAGCCGTCATCTTGCTGGGCGTGAGCTTTATCCCCGGTGGCGGTTACAACCTGCTCGCCAACTGCCTTACTTCGTTTGCCTGCGGTATGCAGGTCGAGAGCTTCCGCAAGATTCATGGACACGGCATCGCCACGACCATGTGTATCGGCAACCTCCGTAATGCCTTGCAAAACGTGGACGATTACATCATTACCCACAAGCGCGGCTTTTTGGAAAACGGCCTGCTGTACTTTGGTGTGATCTTTACCTTTGTGTTTGGCGCCGTGCTGGGCAATTGGTGCATTGAGCGCATGGGTCTGCACGCCATCGTCGTGGCGAGCGTGCTGCTGTTTGTCGCGTTTGCCATCATGTTCATCGACCGCGAGCGCGACTTGCG
>DXLY01000047.1:13095-13476 GCA_019414465.1 Collinsella sp. | reverse complement strand
CTTGCGGACTTTGCCCGCGTCGTTATGGACAACGTGCGCTCGGTCGTTTGCTTTGGCGATGCGCGCGAGCGCTTTACCGCCGCTATGGACGAGGCCGATGTCGATGGTGACGTGGATATCGCCCAGGCCGATGATCTGCGCGATGCCGTTGACGTTGCCCGCTCGCTCTCGAGCCGCGGCGACGTGATCCTGCTTTCGCCCGCCTGCTCTTCGTTCGACGAGTTCTCGGGCTACGAGGAGCGCGGTCGCGTGTTTAAGGACTACGTGGCCCAGCTTGCCGCGGCAGCGAAATCGCAAACGGAATAGGGGTTGCCGGTGAGAGAGGAGAGCCCCCGAAGTGATATGAGGAGGCCCGACTCGGACCGTGCTTCCTCGCTGCGT
>DXLY01000047.1:0-13085 GCA_019414465.1 Collinsella sp. | reverse complement strand
GCAGACGTTCGGTGAGCGCTATATTGCCGGCGTCCCCGCCCGCATCATGCGCCCCCGTTTGATATTTATGGCTTGCCTGTTTAGCTTGGTTTGCTTTGGCTTGCTGATGGTGTACTCGGCATCTTCGGTCGAGGCACTGCACGAGAATGGTACGGCGACGTTTTTCCTGTTTCGACAGGCCGCGTTTGCCGGAGTTGGCGTGCTGGCTATGGTTGCCATCGTGCGCATCTTGCCGGACAGTTGGTTTGGGGAAGACGTGCTCAGGATCTTCCTCATAGGCATGATGGGGCTACTGGTTCTGGTGTTCTTTATGGGTAGCGGCAGTCGTGGCGCCACGCGCTGGCTCAACATCGCCGGTATTCAGTTCCAGCCGTCTGAGTTTTTAAAGCCGTTCGCCATCGCGTATTCGGCCATCATGCTCGACCGCATCTTTTCGCCCGGCGGCAACATCAACGAGTTTCTTCGCAAGATGGGTGGCTACCTGGGCATTTCGCTCTTTCTGATCTTTGTTCAGCCCGATTTTGGCACCGTTCTGATCATCTTGCTGACCCTCATGTGCATGGCGTTGTTTGCGGGATTGGACCCCAAATATATCGTTTGGACAGTCGTTGCCGGCATCGCCGTCATTGCGATCGCCCTTATCGCCGAGCCGTATCGTATGACGCGTGTCGAGGTTGCTTGGAATCCTTGGGCAGACGAATATGGTGACGGCTATCAGGCCACGCTTGCCATCATGGCGTTTGCCTCGGGCGGCCTGTTCGGTCGCGGCATCGGTAACTCCACCATGAAGTACTCGTATTTGCCCGAGGCGCATAACGACTACATCTTGGCTATTATCGGCGAGGAAGTTGGCTTTATCGGAACCGTGCTGTTCTTCTTGGTGTTTGCGATGCTGATTTACTCGGCGTTTCGCATTGCCGAGCAGGCGACCGACCGTCGCGGAGCACTTATGGCGTCGGGTTCCGCGGTCATCCTTGCGGTGCAGTTTTTGATCAACGCGCTGGGCATTCTCAATGTGTTTCCCATGACGGGCAAGCCGCTGCCGTTTATTAGCTACGGCGGCTCCTCGATTATTGTGTCGCTTATGCTCGCCGGTCTGATCCTGCGCGTTTCGTATGAGAGCGCACGTCGCGATGAGTACGACCGTCGCCGCGAGAGCTTTGCCGTTATGGATGAGAGTACCGCCGGCGTGCCCCACGTGCGCGGCGAGCGATCTTCACGTAACGGCTTTACTGTTCTGGATGGCTCTGCGACCGAGCCGGCAACCCGTCCGCGTCAGCGAACGGCGCCGCAAGGTCGTCCGCAGCGCCCCACTCCTCGCAATGCGGGCGGCGGATATAATCGAATCGATTTGAATTCGGACCCGTCGGCGCGTTTGCGCACCGATGACCAGGGACCGCGTGTACGAAGGGATTACCATGACCGATAAGATGACCGTTGCTATTGCAGCCGGCGGCACGGCAGGACATATCAACCCCGCGCTCGCCTTGGCCGAGGAGCTGCGTGACCGCGGTCATCACGTTGTGTTTGTGGGCCAATCGCGCAAGCTCGAGGGTCGTCTGGTTCCCGAGGCCGGATTCGATTTTGTGCCCATCACGGTCACGGGCTTCGATCGCTCCCGTCCCTGGACGGCACTGACCTCGCTGTGGCGCGTCAACAAGGCGAAGCGTGCGCTTGCCCGTCACTTCTCGAAGGTTGGTAAGCCCGATGCCGCTATCGGCTTTGGTGCTTATGTTGAGGTCCCGCTGCTGGGTTGGTGCAAGGGCGCCGGCGTTCCGTATCTGCTGCACGAGCAGAACTCTGTTCCGGGTCTGGCCAATAAGATGATGAATTCACATGCCGCCCGCGTGTGCATTTCGGTACCTGCGGCCCGCGCGGTCTTTGAGCGCGAGGGCGACCCCGACCATGTGCTCATGACGGGCAATCCCGTACGTCGTTCGGTGATCGAGGGCGATCGCGCCCGCGGTCGCAAGACGCTCGGGGTGCCCGAGGACGCGACGCTTCTGCTCGTCTTCGGTGGTTCACTCGGTGCTCAGCATCTCAACGAGCGCGTTGCTTCGCTCAAGAGTGAGCTGCTGACCCGCGAGAATCTTTATATTTTGCATTCGACGGGTGCCGACGGCTTTGAGGAGACCGAGCGCGCTTTGGCGCTGACGCCCGAGGAGGCGAAGCGCTATCGTGTCCAGCCCTACATCGACAACATGGGCGATATGCTGGCTGCGGCCGATCTGGTGCTCTCGCGTTCCGGTGCCTCGAGCGTGGCCGAGATCGCCGCGCTTGCCGTGCCCTCGGTACTCGTGCCGTATCCGCACGCGACGGCCGACCACCAGACCACGAATGCGCGTTACCTGGTCGATGCCGGTGCCGGCGTGCTTTGCGCCGATGCCGATATCGATGCCCCTGCCTTTGCCGACGAGCTGCTGCACCTGATCGATGACGCTGCGGCGCGTGATGCCATGCGTCAGGCGGCGCGTGGCTTAGCCCAGGACCGTGCCGCCGCACTTTTGGCCGACGCGGTAGAGGGATTGCGTTAGTTAGACGGGATATCGCCGGTCGCCCTCGCGCGGATGCGGTAGGTGCGGTACAGTTAACGGGTTACAGGCAGTGTTTACGCAAGGAGTACACGAGCACATGGCTGATTCCCAGACTGCAACCTCCGCGCCCGAGTTCAAGAGCGCCCACTTTATCGGTATCGGCGGCGCCGGCATGAGCGGCATCGCCCTCGTCCTGCACGAGCGCGGTTATACCGTTACCGGCTCCGACCTTAAGACGTCGCGTTATATTCGCCAGCTTACCCGCGCCGGCGTGAAGGTCCACGTGGGCCACGAGGCTGCGACGATCGACGAGGTCAAGCCCGACGTGGTTGTGGTCTCCACCGCTATTCCCGAGTCCAACCCCGAGCTCGTGCGTGCCCGCGAGCTTGGTATTCCCGTGTGGCCCCGTGCCAAGATGCTCTCGGCTCTGGGCCATGGCTACACCACCGTCGCCGTCGCCGGCACGCACGGCAAGACCACGACCTCTTCGATGTGCGCCACGATGCTCGACCGCATGGGTCTGGACCCCAGCTTTTTGATCGGTGGCATCGTCGAGGGCTACGACACCAACGGCAAGAACGGCTCGGGTGACTACTTTGTCGCCGAGGCCGATGAGTCCGACAGCTCGTTCCTGTTCCTGAACCCCAACGTGGTCATCGTGACCAACGTCGAGGCCGACCATCTCGATCACTACTCGGGCATCGAGGAGATCGAGGCCACCTTTGCCAAGTTTATGGGGCTGGTGGGCGAGGGCGGCACCGTCATCGTTTGTGGCGAGGACCCGCATCTGGTCGAGCTTGCCAAGTCGACGGGCCGTCATGTGCTTTCCTATGGCTTTGCCGAGAACAACGACATCGTCTGCGTGCATCCGGATGTCAAGGGCATCCAGAGCGACTTTATCGTTCGCTTTGAGGACGGCACCGAGCACGCTGTCGAGATTAAGAGCAACCCCGGTCGTCACAACATGCTCAACGCCACGGCCGTCTTGACCGTCGCCCATGTCCTGGGTCTCGATATCGACGCCGCCGCTAAGGCACTTTCGAGTTTTGAGGGTGTCCGCCGTCGCTTTACCCACGTGGGCGATATCGACGGCATCACGGTGGTTGACGATTACGGCCATCATCCCACCGAGATCAAGGCGACGCTCGCTGCTGCCTCTTCGCTGGGCTACAAGCATGTCGACGTCGTGTTCCAGCCGCACCGCTATTCGCGCCTGCAGGCTCTGTGCGATGACTTTGCCGATGCCTTTGCCAACGCCGATAAGCTGCTGCTGATCGATGTGTTCTCCGCCGGCGAGATGCCGATTCCGGGCGTTACCTCCAAGATGCTCGCAGATACCGTTCGCGCCAAGCACCCCGGCAAGGAGGTCGTGTACTGCTCCAGCCGTCTTGAGCTCAACCAGGAGCTTGAGAAGCTCGTGGGCGAGGGCGACCTGCTGCTCACCATGGGTGCCGGCGACGTTACGACCGTCGGCCCCGAGTTCATCGAGTATCTGACTGCCAAGAAAGACGCTTAACCCCTATGGGTCTGTTTAACGCCGTCATGGCGCTTTCGGGCATGATCGACACGGACGTGGTCGAGGACGAGCGCCTTGCGCGTCATACGAGCTATCGTATCGGCGGCAAGGCCGACCTCTTTGTGACGTGCCATAGCTACCATGCCCTGCGTCGCGCCGTGGCGGTGCTTGACCGCGAGCAGGTGCCGTGGGTGATTATCGGCAAGGGGTCCAACCTGTTGGTTGCCGATGCCGGTTATCGCGGCGCCGTTATTTCGCTGGGACGTGAGTTTCAGCGCACGGTTGTTGCCGAGGACGGCTGCACGCTGACCGTTGGTGCGGGCGTGATGTTCGCGCGTTTGGTCAACGATGCCTTGTCGCGCGGACTTTCGGGCCTTGAGTTCGCTGTCGGTATTCCCGGTTCGGTCGGCGGCGCCGTGTCCATGAACGCAGGTACGCGGACCGAGTGGATCGGCTCTCTTATCGAGGACGTGGTCACGTTTGATCCGGCGTCCGGCATTAAGCACTATGCAGGGTCCGAGATCGCTTGGGGGTATCGCGAATGCAGCCTGCCGCGTAACGAGATCATTCTCGAGTGCGTGCTTAAACTCAAGCCCGCACCCAAGGCAGACATTCGCGAGCGCATGGAGCGGTACCTGACGCGCCGCAAGCGCACGCAGCCCATGGGCCGTGCATCCTGCGGATCGGTCTTTCGTAACCCGCCCGACGCAAGCGTGGGCAAGTTGATTGAGGATTGTGGATTAAAGGGTTTTTCGGTTGGCGGTGCGGAAGTTTCGCCCGTACACGCTAATTTTATCGTTAATAACGGAACCGCCTCGGCCGATGACGTGGCCGCGGTTATCAGGCATGTGCACGGAAAGGTGAGGGAGGCGTATGGCATCGAGCTCAGACCGGAAGTTAAATTCCTCGGCTTCTAGAGTATCGAAACCCACCTTCCGCCGCGCCGGAGGGCGTTCCGGCGCGCCTGCCAAACCTCAACGCAATACCGTCGCGCATTCTAAGTCTGTCGGGCATGCTCGACAGACCAGTCGTCCGGTCGTCGGCTCGCAGCTCGGTAATCGTCCGGCCGCAAAAAAGTCCTCGCGTCCCTCGGTGACGTCAAAGCCTGTTATGGGCGCCAAACCTGCCCGTCCCATGGCAACTCCTAAGCCCTCGACGGGAACTAAAGCGCCGCGTCCAGGTCGCACGCTGGGCGCATCGAAACCGCGCTCGCTGACATCGGTGCCGGCTACCGTCAAGAAGCCTTCGGGTAAAAAAAGCGTCAACCCGTTGTCTTCACTTGGGGCGATGGCAAATAAAACATCAGACGCCGCTTCTGTCGTTACAGGCAAAGGCAAAATCGTTGGCGGCGTTCTGGCCGTCTTGGCCGTGCTCGTCGTCGTTGCCATCGTGGTGATTAACTCTGGATTGTTTACCGCCACTGATATTCAGATTCAAGGCAGCGAGCATGTGACGAAGCACGATGCTATCCAGCTGATCGATTTGCCCGAGGGAACGTCGCTTTTTAACGTCGATCCCGACCAGATTACCGAGGACCTCAAGCAGAACCCGTGGGTCTCGGGCGTAGATGTCCAGCGTCAGTTCCCGCATACGCTCATCATTACGCCGATGGAGCGCAAGGTCATCGCAATTGCCTATATCAGTTCCGATGACCTTGCCTGGGCCATCGGGGATGATGACACCTGGATCGCCCCACTGTCGACGTCGGTCGAAGTGGACGACCAAGGCAACGTCATCACGACAGGGCAGGGCTCAAATGCCTTGACCGGAATCGATGCCGCGCTGGCGCTCGCTAAGCACTATGGCGCGGTGTTGTTGACTGATGTCTCGGCGGATGTCGCTCCGGTTTCCGGCCAGGCGGTGAGCTCCAAGGCCGTTAAGGCTGGCTTGGATTATGTGCGTGGTTTTTCGAGCGAGTTCTTGGGACAAGTCAAGGATATTTCCACGCCTTCGGTCGAAGCCATCTCGGCAAACCTCAATAACGGCATTGAGGTGTCGCTGGGCGATTCGAACGATATCGTCAAGAAGGAGCGCGTAGTCACCAAGCTGCTTTCGCAGGTAGAGGGCGTAACGTATATCAATGTGCGCTCTCCGGGTAACTATACATTTAGGAACGCTCCGACCTCATAGCGCTGGTTGATGCTTTGTTGAGGGGCCATACCACGCCGTTTATCTGGTTTGTTTGGTTTTCACGGTCAATTATTTGACTGATACGTTCATAATGTGCAAACATAATACAGTTTACCTTTGCATTTACTTTCAACCTGAAGGTTAATGTGCGCAGGGGTCGACCCATGCTATGGCTATAACCTTTGTTCGGAGGACCGACATGCACGAGACAGAGATCAACAACTACCTTGCCGTCATTAAGGTGGTCGGCGTCGGCGGCGGCGGTACCAACGCGGTCAATCGAATGATCGAAGAGGGCATCCGCGGCGTCGAGTTTGTTGCCATCAACACCGATGCTCAGGCACTCGCGATCTCTGATGCCGATATCAAGGTGCACATCGGCACCGACCTTACCCGCGGCCTGGGCGCCGGCGCCAACCCCGAGGTTGGCCGCAAGGCTGCCGATGAGTCCCGCGACGACATTGCCGAGGCGCTCGCTGGCGCCGACATGGTGTTCATCACCTGCGGCGAGGGCGGTGGCACCGGTACCGGCGCTGCTCCCATCGTTGCCGATATCGCGATGAACGAGGTCGGTGCGCTGACCGTCGCCGTCGTGACCAAGCCCTTCACCTTCGAGGGCCGCAAGCGCAAGAAGAGCGCCGAGGAGGGCATTAAGACCCTCTCCGATTGCGTCGACACCATGATCGTCATCCCTAACGATAAGCTGCTCGACATCGCCGAGAAGAAGACCACCATGCTCGAGGCCTTCGCGATTGCCGATGGCGTCCTTTCCCAGGGCACCCAGGGCATCACCGACCTCATCACCGTCCCCGGTATCATCAACCTGGACTTCGCCGATGTTAAGACCATCATGAAGCAGGCCGGTACCGCCATGATGGGTATCGGTACCTCTTCTGGGGATACCCGTGCCGTCGACGCTGCCCAGCAGGCCATCTCCAGCCCGCTGCTCGAGAGCTCCATCGATGGTGCCACGCGCGTGCTGCTCTCCATCGCCGGTTCCAAGGACCTGGGCATCCAGGAGATCAGCGACGCCGCCGACGTTGTCGCCAACGCCGTCGACCCCGAGGCCAACATCATCTTCGGTACCGTTGTCGACGAGTCCCTGGGCGATCAGGTGCGTATCACCGTCATCGCTACGGGCTTCTCCGACTCCAACGTCAACCGTCAGGACGAGCTCTTTGCTGCTCAGCAGTCTCAGAGCAAGGCCGCTGCCTCTGCTGAGCCGCAGCGCACCGCTCCTGCCACGAGCCCGGCTCAGGCCGCTCCGACCCGCAACGTCGGTGGCACCGAGCTTCCTAACTTCGGCAACGATCAGTTCGAGCTTCCCGACTTCCTGAAGCGCGGTAGCTTCTAAGTCGTTCTTTGCATTGTTGTGCACAGGGGCGTGTCCGTATGGACGCGCCCTTTTTATTTCGACTTTGTAAACTAGAACCTCCAATCTCTTTACGTTCCCTTTACGATTGCCTCCAGCGCAGCAGGTATCCTTTTAGAGAAGTATGACAGCCGTATAAACGCGGGCTGTAGCGGCGATGCCGCGGTACTTGTGTTATTAGGAGGCTTTAGTATGGCAGCACGTGCGGACAAAGTTTCGCGTGTCGACCATGATGGAGTTACGTTGGTGGAGGGCGCGACATCCGATGTTCGCTTTGCCTTCACCGAGCGCGCCGGTGGCGTTTCCGAAGATGCGTACTCCTCACTCAACTTGGGCTCGCATGTTGGCGATGATCCCTTTGCTGTTCAAGAAAATCGTCGCCGCGCACTCGAGGCTATGGGTGCCGCGGAGTGCGAGCACAACCTGCTCGTTCCCAATCAGGTCCATGGTGACCATATCGTTGCGGTGACCTCGAATGGCGCCGATGACCTTGAGGACGTCCGCGAGCAGATTGCCGCGGGCTGCGATGCCATCGTCTGTACGGCGCATAACGTGCCCGTGCTGCTCTGCTTTGCCGACTGCGTTCCCGTGGTGCTGGTGGCCCCTGGCGGATTTGCCGTGGTGCACTCCGGTTGGAAGGGCACGATTGCACGTATTTCCGCCAAGGCGTGCCAGGCGCTTTGCGATGCTGCCGGCTGCGATGCGGGCGACGTTTCCGCCTATATCGGCCCCCATATCTTGGGTGACGAATATGAGGTATCCCAGGAACTCATGGATCGCTTTGCCGCCGAGTTCTCTTGCATCGATGCGAGTACCTCTCGCATGCTCGATCTTTCCGCTGCCATTCGCGAGGCGCTGGTAGATGTCGGTGTCGACGCGGATGATATCGTGGATACCCAGCTTTCGACCGTGCGTCAGAACGACCGCTTTTATTCCTACCGTAACGAGGACGGCACCTGTGGGCGCCATGCTGCGATCGGCGTGATGCTATGAGAAAGATCGTATCGGTCCTGAGCGCCGCTGTGCTTACACTTACGCTGTGTGCCTGTTCTTCGGGATCTTCTACCTCTTCCATTACCGTCGCTGGCTCCACGACCTGCCTTCCTATCGCCGAGATTGCGGCCGAGGGCTTTAAGGAGGAGACCGGCATCGACGTGCTCGTTTCCGGTTTGGGTTCTTCCGCTGGCATCGAGGCCGTCAGCGCCGGCACGGCCGATATCGCCAGCTCCTCCCGTGGGCTCAATGCCGACGAACAGGATCTGGGCCTGACCCCCATCGTAATTGCCCACGACGGTATCGCGGTCATCGTGAACGACGATAACCCGGTCGATAACCTCTCGACCGAGCAGCTCCGCGATATCTACGCCGGCAAGATTACCAATTGGAAAGAGGTCGGTGGCGAGGACCTGAGGATTCAGGTCATCAACCGAGACGAGGCGTCCGGTACGCGCGAGGCCTTCCGTACCATCGTGATGGATGGCACGCCGTTCGATCGCCGCTCGGCTGTTCTTTCGGGTACGGGCCAGGTGCGCGACGTGGTATCTCGTTCGCGTGGGGCCATCGGCTACATTTCGCTGGGCTTCGTCGATAGCCTCAACGCCAAGACCTCGGTCAAGGCCGTCTCGGTCAATCATGTTGAGGCGTCCGAGAAGACGGTCGCGAGTGGCGGCTATCCCATCTCGCGCGACCTTTACTTCTTTGTGAAGGGTGCGCCTTCGCAGCAGGCGCAGGATTACATCGACTATGTGACGTCCGAAAAGATGGACAAGCAGATTCGCGAGGCGGGCTTTATTCCCGTCACCAACGACGAGAAGGGGAGTGAGTAGCATGGAAGCACAGGAAAACTCCCAGACTGAGCAGAATGTTCAGACGCCCAAGAAGCGCGAGCTGGCGCTCGTATCGCGCAGTACCTATATCAAGGAGAAGGCGCTGCAGTGGATCTTCTTTGCCTGCGCGTTCTTGGCGGTCGTTACCGTCATCCTGATTTTTGTCTTTACCACGTACTCGGCGCTGCCCGTCTTTACCGACATCGGTCTGGCGGACTTCTTTAGCTTTACGTGGGCGCCTTCCGAGGGCCACTACGGCATCTTGTCGCTGCTTGCCGGCTCGGGTCTGGTGACCGTCGGTGCGCTCGCCATGGGCGTGCCGCTGGGCGTGGGTACGGCCGTTTACCTGGTCGAGATTGCCAGCAAGCGCGTGCGCAAGCTCATCAGCCCCGCCGTTGACCTGTTGGCCGGCATCCCTTCTATCATCTATGGTTTCTTTGGCATGATCATCATCCGCCCGTTTATCGCACAACTGACCGGCGGCCTTGGTTTTGGTGCGCTGACGGCGTGGTTTGTGCTCGCCATCATGATCGTCCCTACCATCACCACGCTCACCATCGATGCTCTCAATTCCATTCCCATGGGCATTCGCGAGGCATCGTATGCCATGGGCGCCACCAAGTGGCAGACCATCTATAAGGTCGTGCTACCTGCCGCGAAGCTGGGTATCGTTGATGCCATCGTGCTGGGTATGGGCCGTGCCATCGGCGAGACCATGGCCGTGCTCATGGTCGTAGGTAACGCCCCGGTTATTCCCGACAGCATTGCGAGCCCTATCTCGACGCTCACGAGCCAGATCGCGCTCGACATGAGCTATTCCTCGGGTCTGCATCGCTCGGCGCTGTTCGGCATGGGCGTGGTCCTGTTTATCATCTCCGCCACGCTGGTGGGCATCGTCCGTCTGATTTCCAAGAAGAAGAGGGGGTAGGCTATGTCCGATTCCGTTGACACGACGGTCGATACGACCTCGTCGCGCGAGCGCATCAAGCGTGCCCTTTCCCACGGCAAGAAGGGCCGCATCAACAAGGACCTGTCCAACAAGATCATGCTTTGCGTGTTTCGTGCCGCTGCCTACATCACCACGCTGGTGCTGGTCGCTATCATCGCCTACGTGGTCATCAACGGCCTGCCACACATCTCGCTCGACTTTATCTTCGGTTGGCCCCAGGGCGTCAACGCCGAGGGCGGAATTTGGCCCACGATCGTCTCGACCGTCTACGTGACGGCGCTCGCCATGCTTATCTGCACGCCGATCGCTGTGCTGGCAGCCGTCTATCTGGCCGAGTACGCCAAGCAGGGCAAGGTCGTCGAGCTCATTCGCTACGCTGCTGACGCTTTGGCCTCGGTGCCCTCCATCGTTATGGGCCTGTTTGGCTACGCCTTGTTTGTCGAGGCCATGGGCCTGGGCCTTTCGATGGTCTCGGCCGCCCTGGCACTCGCGCTCTTGATGCTTCCCATCGTCATGCGTACCACCGAAGAGGCCATTCGCGCCGTTCCGCGCTATATCCGCTGGGGCGCATATGGCCTGGGCGCCACCAAGTGGCAGGTTGTCTCCAAGATCGTGCTTCCTTCTGCCTTTGGCCGTATTGCCACGGGCATCGTTCTCGCCATCGGCCGTGCCATTGGCGAGACCGCGGTGGTGCTCTATACCATGGGGCAGGCCATCAATCTACCTATTTCGCCGCTCGATTCCGGCCGCCCCATGACGGTTCACCTGTATCTGCTTGCCAACGACGGCATCAACATGAACGCAGCCTACGGCACCGCGCTCTTGCTGATGGTGATCATTCTGGCCTTCAACCTGTTTGCGCGCTTCCTGTCGCGCAAGCGTCGCTAGTTAAGGAGTCCCATGTCCGTTTATCAGTCCGCTCCCACGTTGGAGCAAGCGGCCATTACGGCCAAGGATTTCAACTTTTGGTACGGTGACTTTCATGCGCTGACGGGGCTTGACCTCAACATCGCCAAAAACGCCATCACCTCCTTCATTGGCCCTTCGGGCTGCGGCAAGTCGACGTTTTTGCGCTGCATCAACCGCATGAATGACCTGATCGAGGGCACGCGCGTCGAGGGCACCATGACGCTCGACGGCAACGATATCTATGCCGAGGGTGTCGACCCGGTCGATCTCCGTCGTCGCGTGGGCATGATCTTTCAGCAGCCCAACCCGTTTCCTAAATCCATCTACGAGAATGTCGCCTTTGGCCCTCGTCTGCAGGGCGTGACTAGCAAAAGTGACCTCGATGACATCGTGGAAGAATCGCTCAAGCGCGCCAACCTCTGGAAAGAGGTATCCAATCAGCTCGACAAGGATGGTTTGGCGCTCTCGGGCGGTCAGCAGCAGCGTCTGTGCATCGCGCGCGTGCTTGCGGTGCAACCCGATGTCCTTCTGATGGACGAGCCCTGCTCCGCCATCGACCCCACGTCCGTCTCTAAGGTCGAGGATCTGATGGCCGAGCTGGCGCCCGAGATGACGATCATCATCGTCACGCATTCAATGCAGCAGGCAGCTCGCATTAGCGACTACACCGCATTCTTCTTGCAGGAAGTTGCCGGCGAGCCCGCTACGCTCATCGAGTATGGTCAAACCGACGCGATCTTCACCAGCCCGGTGGACTCGCGGACGGAAGACTATATCACCGGCCGCTTTGGCTGATCGGTGCGACTAGTCCCAAGCCGATCGGATCTGGTCCGGTGCGTATTCACTGTGCGGGCGGCATGACCGCACCCAACTGATTGGAGTGAACCATGCGCAAACTGTTTTCCCGTCAGCTCATCGAGGCCCGTCACGAGATGCTGAGCATCTACGAGGCCGTCGATCTGGCCCTCCACGATGCCGTGAAGGCCTATGTGACCGACGACCGCAAGCTCGCCACCAAGACCAAGAAGCGCACGCTTTCGATTGACGCACGCTGCGCCAACCTGGAGGCCGTCTGCTACAACCTGATTGCCACGCAGTCACCGGTCGCCTCCGACTTCCGCTTGCTGCAGACGATCATCTACGTCGACTTTAACCTGCAGCGCATGACCGATAAGGTTCGCCAGATTTGCCGCGCCACGCGTCATATGATCAAGGCCGACATCTCGCTGCCCAAGGAGCTCGTCGGCACGGTCGAGGCCGAGGCTGAGGCCGTCTACCAGGTGCTGGGCTCTTCGCTTTCTGCGCTCGTCACCAACGACATGTCCATCATCTGCAACTTG
This sequence comes from Collinsella sp., assembly GCA_019414465.1. Classification (GTDB taxonomy): domain Bacteria; phylum Actinomycetota; class Coriobacteriia; order Coriobacteriales; family Coriobacteriaceae; genus Collinsella. Next base: position 509 of record DXLY01000047.1, on the reverse strand, counting down.
GCCGTCGAGGACGAGCCAGTGCACGCCGCCTACGAGAAGTTCTTCCGCACCTTTAACCGCATGGACACGGGCGATTTTATGGACGACGACAGCAACTATGACGACCTGCGCCGCGCCATCATGGTATCGCGCTATCTCGATCGCATCGCCTCGATTTCCATCGATGTCGCCTGCCGTCTGACCTTCCTGTTGACCGGACAGCGTATGACTGCCGGCGATATTGCGTGCACGGACGAGGATGAGCTCGAGAGCATGCGCGTGCCTTCGGGCGAGGGTGTTATCATGAGGCCCGCCGTCGATGCACGCTACGTTGCCAAGGTGCCCGTTAACGAGGTCAGCGAGGGTCTTCGCTACCTGCTCGATCATCTTGAGGATGAGGACGATGGCGAGGACGACGAGGAGTAAGTAACCCCGTTCGTCGAAAGATTGTAAATACCTAAGTGAGCGCGGCCTTGCGATCGCGTCGGAAATGTTGGTGTAAGTGCGCCGACGACTAGCCGTTGAGAAGA
>DXLY01000046.1:12481-14292 GCA_019414465.1 Collinsella sp. | reverse complement strand
CACGATGTCGCCGATTGCGCGGTCGGACCGAAACACGCCGGCGGCGGGGCTGTGGATAACACGTTCCTTGCCATAGCCGGCGATAATGCCCGGCACGCCCGTGTTGGGCTGGGGCGAACCTTGGGTAATGACGCGGCCCAAAAAATGCCCGCGCATGGTCTCGACCACGGCGTCGCAGTCAACCGGCGCGGTAAAGCCCGGCCCCACAGCGATGACGGCAGGCGCCATGTCGCGCGTGGTGCCCAAGTTGCGCTTAGCCAAAATCGCGTCGACCACAGCCGCGGGTTTCAGCTCGCCGAGCATCTTGGCCTGAGGGTCCACCACAACGGCGACGTCTCCAGCCTCGGTAATCTCAAGCGCCTCAGCCGGCGTCCGTGCCAAGCGAGCGCGAATGCCTTCGACCTCGACCTCGCCCAGGCGAATGGCCTCGCAAAAACAGATTGTGCGGCGGATGCACGTGGGAACCGCGATATCGGCCATGACGACCGAAACGCCGGCGCGCACCAAGCGAGCGGCGACGCCCGTGGCGATATCGCCGGCGCCGCGAACATAAACGAGCATTCCCGGGGCACCTCCCTGTGCTACGGTTTGAGCAGAGCAAAAGCGGTTCGGCCGCTACTCTGATGATTATTTATTATCACAGTATTATACGGCGGTGAACAGATGGAAACGGTTAGCGGCAATCTTGCCTCCGCGCTCAGGATCGAGTCGGGCATTACCGCGATTATCGGCAGTGGCGGCAAGTCGACGCTGCTGAAGACGCTGGGTCTCGAGCTCATGCGCGCTGGCGGCCGCGTGCTCCTCTGTACCACCACGCACATGTTTCCCGTCGCCGGCGTGCCATGGGATGGGTCGAGCCGTCGCCTGGACGCCGCGCCTTGGAAGCCGGGGACCCTACATGTTCCCGGCTGCACCTGCGAGGCATGCGCGGGACTTGTCCGCGGAAGTATCTGCCAGGCGGGTGTTTTGAACCCGGAGACAGGCAAGCTCTCCGCCCCCGCCGAGCCGCTCAACGAGCTGGCGCAGCGCTTTGACTACGTCCTGGCCGAGGCGGACGGCAGCAAGCGGCTCCCGCTCAAGGCCCACGCCCCGTGGGAGCCGGTCGTTCCCGCCGGCACGGCCAACGTCATCTGGCTCGTCGGCGCCTCGGGGCTCGGCAAGCCCATCAACGAAGCCGTCCACCGCCCCGAGCTCTTTTGCGAGCGTTGCGGCTGCGAGCTCACCGACATCGCCACGCCCGAGCGCGTCGCCCAGGTGCTCAATTCCGAGATGCAGGCGCTGGGACTCAGCACCGCACGCGTCATGCTCAACCAAGTCGACACGCTTGCCGACTCAACGATGGCAGATCGCTTCCAGGTAGCCCTCAGCCGCCCCATCATCGCCACCAGTCTCAAGTAGACCCGCTGGTCTAGCCCCCAGGGTAGCTAAAAGAGCCCCGTCCCAAATTAGCTACCCCGGCATCCTTCCTGTTAGCGGGGCACGTAGCGGCCAGGTTGGGCTCCGGTGGGCTCGCCGTCGCGTGCCGCCAGCACGCCGTTCACAAACACGGCCTTGGCGCGGCCATGTGCCTCAAAGCCCTCGAGCGGCGTGTAGTCCACGGCCTGATGCTGCGTCGCCGCGCTAATGGTCCAGCGCGCCTTGGGATCCCACACGCACACGTCGGCATCGGCGCCCTCGGCAAGACAGCCCTTACGCGGATACATACCAAACACGCGCGCCGGGTTCTCGCTCATCAAGCGGCACAGATCCTCGGGTCCCAGCTGGCCCTCAAAGCTCGTAGCGATCGCGACGGGACGATGCTCCACGCCGGG
>DXLY01000046.1:0-12471 GCA_019414465.1 Collinsella sp. | reverse complement strand
GGGCCCGCCGTTGGGAATCGCGCGGAAATCGTCGCGCCCGCGGTCCTTTTGCCCGTGCAGGTTAAAGCTGCAATGATCGGTTGCAATAGTATCGATCTCGCCGGCCACAAGCGCTTCGCGCAGCGCGGCACGGTCACCGGCATGGCGCAGCGGCGGGCTCATCACGTACTTGGCGCCCGCAAAGCCGTCCTCGCCCTGCTCCAGATAGCAGGTGTCGTCGAGCATCAGATACTGGGGGCACGTCTCGACATAGATGTTCTTCTGCCTGCGCGCTTTGGCAGCGCGAATGGCCTCGAGCCCCAGCTTGGTCGAAAGGTGCACCACGTTGACCGGAGCGTCCCCGGCCAAGTGTGCCAGATACAGTAGGCGGCTCACGGCCTCGGCCTCACACACATCCGGACGGCTGAGCGCATGCCCCTCGGGCCCATGAATCCCCTGCTCGTACACGCGCTTCTGCAGCTCGTTCACGAGCGTGCCGTTCTCGCAATGCACGCACAGGATGCCGCCCACGCGCTTGAGTTCCTCCAGCACCTCGAGCGTCTCGGCGTCGTCCAGGCGCAGGTGGTCATAGGCAAAGTAGGTCTTAAACGACGACACGCCCGCCTCGCGCATGGCCGAGAGATCGGCGCGGTTGCGCTCGTTCCACTCGGCGAGTGCCATATGAAACGCGTAGTTGGCCGTGCAGGTTCCGTCGGCGCGGCGATGCCACTCGGCCAAGGCATCGGGCATGGTCACGCCGCGATCGGCCGTCGCGTAGTCCACGATGGTCGTCGTACCGCCGCAGGCAGCCGCACGCGTACCGGTCTCAAAGCTATCGGCCGTCCAATCCATGCCAGTCCAGCACTGCATGTGCGTGTGGCCGTCGATAAAGCCGGGGAACACCCAACAGTCGGTGGCGTCCTGGACGGTATCGCCCTCGCCCGGCTCGATTGCCGCGGCAATCCGCACAATCTTATCGCCCTCCATGGCAAGATCGGCGCGGCGAAGCCCCTGGGGCGTCACAAGCGCGCCGTTTTTGATGATGATCATAATTGCTCCTTATTGATTGATGCAGTTGGCCACGCGATCAAAATACGAGCAGGCGGCGATATGCTCCGTTATGCGTTGCTGTCCCTTGGCGGTATCGACGTCCCACAGCTCGTAGGCACGAGCCTCGACCAGCACCACGTCAATACGGTCCTTGAGGATCGAACCGCCGCCGTCCTTGCCCTCAAGACGTATGAGCGCATCGAACACTTCCGCCGGAAAGAGCACCGGGCTCGAAGGCTCACCGTTGCACGCAAGACGCACCGGATGCTTGCGGCCACACTCGTCAAATGCACGAACCATAGCCTCAAAAGAATCCGAACTCACGAGCGGCTGGTCGCCCGGTAAAAAGAGGCAACCTTTCCAGTTGCGTTCGACTCCCCACGAAAGGCCCGCACGGACGCTTTCGCTGCGCAGCTCGCCATCGTGCAGCACGCACGGGCAATGCTTGTCCTCGCAAATCTGGGCGACCTCGGGCCAACGCGTCGAAACCACAACGTCAAAGCCCCGGGGAACCGAATCGATGGTCCGGGCAATCAGCGGCTCGCCATAGATATCGGCGAGCATCTTGTTGGAGCCAAACCGCTTGCCCTCGCCCGAAGCCATAATGACGCATCCAAGTTTCATGGTGATACCTCCCCTGAAACCATCGTACCCATAACTCGCGCCGCGGGCATCCACATCGAGAGCGCTTATCCCGCACGCCCGCGATGCAAAAAAGGGGCACCCCGCCGGTTGGCAGAGCGCCCCCTTTACATGGCTTACCTCAACCCGGCTTTAGGCCTGGAACCAACGGGCGGTGTTGCGCTCGTCGAGGGCCTTGAGGGTAGCGGCGGGATCGGCAACCTTCTGCAGGAACATCATAGCTGCGATGGCGTACGGCTTGTAGCTGGCCTCCTTGTACATGCCCACGCGGTGCATGTCAAAGACGTCGGCGTTGACCTCGCCGTGCTCGCAAGAGACACCGGAGATGTCGGCGGGCAGCGGGTGCATAAAGATGGTGTCCTGGCCGTTGGCGGTCTTCTCCATGAGCTCGGTCGTGGAGCACCAGTCCTGATGGGTGGCGTTCTGAGCGAGCAGCTCCTTCTCGAGCGCTGCGATGCCGGCGTCGTCGCCCTCGGCGTACAGGTTGGTACGCTTCTCCATGGCGGCAAACGGAGCCCAGCTCTTGGGGATCACGATGTCGGCGCCCTCGAAGGCCTCGGCCATGGTGTTGACCTGCTTAAAGGTGGTGCCGGACTCGGCGGCATAGCCCTTGGCGCGCTCGACGACCTCGGGCATGAGGTCGTAGCCCTCGGGGTGGGCCAGGGTGACGTCCATGCCAAAACGGGGCAGCAGGCTGATCAGCGACTGCGGGCAGGACAGCGGCTTGCCGTAAGAGGGTGAATAGGCCCAGGTAACGGCAACCTTCTTGCCCTTGAGGTTCTCAAGACCGCCAAACTCGTTGATGAGGTAGAGCATGTCGGCAGAGGACTGCGTGGGGTGATCGGAGTCGGACTGCAGGGAGATAAGCGTGGGACGGTGATCCAGAACGCCGTCCTCGTAGGCCTGCTGGACAGACTCGGAGACCTCGGCCATGTAGGCGTCGCCCTTGCCGATGTACATGTCGTCGCGGATGCCGATGACGTCGGCCATGAAGGAGATCATGGTAGCGGTCTCGCGGACGGTCTCGCCGTGAGCGATCTGGGACTTCTTCTCGTCCAGGTCCTGCAGCTCGAGGCCGAGCAGGTTGGCGGCCTTAGAGAAGGAGAAGCGCGTACGGGTGGAGTTGTCGCGGAACAGGGAGACGGCCAGGCCCGAGTCGAAGATCTTGGACGAAACGTTGTTCTCACGCAGCTCGCGCAGGGCGTCGGCAACGATGTAGAGAGCCTTGAGCTCATCGGTGGTCTTATCCCAGGTGTGCAGGAAGTCGCTGCCGTACATGCCCTTAAAATCGAGGCCGTTCAGCTGCTCGACGAGCTCGGTAAACTTGGCGTCCATGGAAATGTCCTTTCAAAAGATGAAACGATCGCAATGAGTAGACGTGCTCCGGCATGCGCGTGTGGCTAGAACATGCAGAGCACTATGACGAGGACCCGCCACCGTTGAGGAAGCATGGGAGATAACGACCGCGGGCCCCGAGTCAACAGGGGGTGCCGGGGGCACGGGTGGCACCTGGCTCAACAAAATCGAGGAATGGGACTAATCGATCTTGTTGTTGGTCAGACCGGCGCGGAACACGGTGGCGTCGCCATCGGCCTGGCTCGGATCGTAGAGGTTCAGGGCAGCCACGTACATGGCGGCAGCGGTGACCAGGTCGTCCTTGTAGGTGACCTCGTTGGGAGCGTGAGCCTGAGACTCGGCACCCGGGCCAAAGCCGACGCAGGGGATGCCATAGCGGCCCTGGATGGAAACGCAGTTCGTGGAGAAGGTCCACTTGTCGCACAGCGGACGACCGGTGCGCTTGTCCATGCTGGGTTCGCAGCCGATGCGCTCGTCACCAAACATGGCCTTGTGGGCGTCGACGAGGGCCTTGACGTGCGGAGCGGTCTCCTTGTTGATCCACGTGGGGAAGTAAGCCTCGGTCTCGTAGACCTCGCCGGTCCAGGACGGACGGTCGTACATGTACATGGAGACCTTCACGTCATCGCCGTACTTCTTGGCGGCCGGCAGGTTACGGATCTCGTCCAGGCAGGACTCCCAGGTCTCGCCGGCGGTCATGCGACGGTCGATGGAGATGGCGCAGGAGTCAGCCACGGCGCAACGGCTGGGGCTGGTGTAGAAGATCTGGCTGACGGTGCAGGTGCCGCGGCCCAGGAAGCGGGCGTCCTCGAAGTGCTCGGGATTGTACTTGGGGTCGAGCATCTTGACGAGGCCCTTGATGTCGGTCGACTCGTCGCAGCCGTTGTTGTTGAGGGCGCGGACGTCGGCGATGATGTCGGCCATCTTGTAGATGGCGTTGTCGCCGCGGTCGGGAGCGGAGCCGTGGCAGGAGGTGCCGTGAACGTCGACGCGGATCTCCATGCGGCCGCGGTGACCGCGATAGATGCCGCCGTCGGTGGGCTCGGTGGAAATGACGAACTCGGGCTTAATGCCGTCCTTGTTGTAGATGTACTGCCAGCACATGCCGTCGCAGTCCTCTTCCTGGACGGTGCCGACGACCATGATCTTGTAGCCCTCGGGGATGAGGCCCATGTCCTTCATCATCTTGGCAGCGTAGGTAGCAGAAGCCATGCCGCCCTCCTGGTCAGAGCCGCCGCGGCCGTAGATGATCTCGTCGGTCTCGTAGCCCTCATAGGGATCGGCGTCCCAGTTCTCGATGTTGCCGATGCCGACGGTGTCGATGTGGGAGTCGATGGCGATGATCTTGTCGCCTTCGCCCATAAAGCCCATGACGTTGCCCAGGCCGTCGACCTTGACCTCGTCATAGCCAAGGCTCTCCATCTCGGCCTTGATGCAGGCGACAACCTCACCCTCCTCGCAAGACTCAGAGGGGTGGGAGATCATAGCGCGCAGGAAGCGAGTCATATCAGCACGATGAGACTCAGCAGCAGCCTTGATAGCGTCGAAATCGAGTTCTTTAGCCATTGTTCATAACCTTTCAAACGAAGGAATCTACCTGTGAGGTGGCGGAGCGATACCTATTTACTCCGCCCTAACGATTAGCAAGTGGGATATTCGCCTTCCCAAACAATACGGCGATACTGGTCGGGATCCGTATCGCCCTCGGTGGAGAAGCAGAGCACGGAGCTCGTCTTGTCCAGGCCGATGAGCTCCTTGAGCTCGGCGTACTCGGGATCGAGCATGAGAGTCTCGACCAGGCCGGTGGTCACAGCGCCGGACTCGCCGGAGATGACGCGCGGGTCGCCCTTCTCGGGAGCGCCCAGGGTGCGCATGCCGCGAGCGGTGACCCAGTCGGGACAGGACACGAAGGCAGTGGTGTGGTTGCGCAGGATATCCCAGCCCAGGATGTTGGGCTCGCCGCAGCACAGGCCGGCCATGATGGAGGGCATGTCGCCGTCCACGATGCGCGGATCGCCGTCGCCGGCGGCAGCGCCCTTGTACAGGCAGGCGGCAGGCGCGCACTCAACCACGACGAAGGCGGGCGGGTTATCGGGATACAGGTTGGTAAAGTAGCCCACCACGGCGCCGGCGAGCGAGCCTACGCCAGCCTGGACAAACACGTGCGTCGGGCGGTTGATGGCCATCTCGCGCAGCTGCTCGGCAGCCTCGGAAGCCATGGTGCCGTAGCCCTCCATGATCCAGGACGGGATCTTCTCGTAGCCCTCCCAGGCGGTGTCCTGAACGATGACGCCGCGCTCGCAGGCGTCGGCCTCGGCGGCGGCCATGCGCACGCACTCGTCGTAGTTGACCTCTTCGATGGTCACCGTGGCACCCTCGGCGGCGATGTTATCGAAGCGAGGCTTGGTGGAACCCTTAGGCATGTGCACGACGGCCTTCTGGCCCAGCTTGTTGGCAGCCCATGCCACGCCGCGGCCATGGTTGCCGTCGGTGGCGGTAAAGAAGGTGGCCTGGCCAAAGTCCTTGGCAAGCTGATCGGAGGTCAGGTAGTCGAAGGTGCAGTCGGCAACGTCCTTGCCGGTCTCGTCGGCAATGTAGTTGGCCATGGCAAACGAACCGCCCAGGACCTTAAAGGCGTTGAGGCCAAAGCGATAGCTCTCGTCCTTAACGCACAGGTTGGACAGGCCCAGGCGCGCGGCCTGGCCGTCCAGGCGGGCAAGCGGAGTGACGGTGTACTGGGGGAACGACTGGTGGAAGGCGCGGGCCTTCTTCACGTGGTCGAGGCTCATGATTCCCAAGTGCTTGTCATCGCTCTTGGGCATCGTGTTGCCCGCCCACTGGATCTTATCGGCCATACGGTGAACTCCTTAAATCCTCTCTTGCCGGCCCCCGCATACACGTTTCAGCCCGATCCCATTCACACGGCTGAACTTTTATGTGGATGCCAAACAAAAAGTTTGTTAGTAATGTTCTATCACACTTTTTGATTGGTATACCTAACGAATTGTTTGTTGCCGTAATCGGTACTTTTTCGCCGACGAACGGTCACACAACGCAGCGACGCTTTCGTTATTTGCGAACAGGTGTGGTTTATGGCAAAGTGTGCCCAAACTAATTTTTAGGAAGGCACCCATGACCCCCGCACAGATTGAGTTTTACAAGCGCCTCGCACACGGTCTGGCGCTCCAATTTGGTCCCAACTGCGAAGTCGTCGTCCACGATCTGGAGACCGAGGACGTGGACCACTCCATCGTAGTGATCGAAAACGGCCACGTCAGCGGGCGCAAACTGGGTGACGGCCCCAGCCATATCGTGTTTGAGTCCATGCACGAGGGCACCACCGACGTGCACGACCGCGAGCCGTACCTCACTAAAACCACCGATGGCAAGCTGCTCAAATCGTCGACGATCTTTATCCGCAACGACGGGGGCAAGCCCGTCGGCATTTTGGGCATTAACTTTGACATTACGCTCATGAAGGCTTTTGAGCGCTCGCTCGACGCCTTTACCGGCACCGGCGGCACGGGCTACACCGAGCCCGAGCCCATTACCAAGAACATCGGTGACCTGCTCGAGGACCTGCTGCACGAGTGCGAGCAGTTTGTGGGCAAGCCCGCGGCACTCATGACCAAAGATGAGCGCATTCGCGCCATTGGCTACCTCGACCGTCGCGGCGCCTTCCTCATTTCCAAGTCGAGCGAGCGCGCCTGCGAGTTCTTTGGCATCTCCAAGTACAGCTTCTATAGCTACCTCAATGAGGCCAAGGCGGCGGCCGACGACAAGTAGGCACTCGCCTAGATTGCCCCCCCTTTTGGGCGCGAGTTCTGGAAAGCACGAATCCAAGACCGAGTCGCTTGGGAAGTTCCATATAATCGATGTCATTAGTATTTCGAAAGGGTGGAACAGAATGGCGTTGAGCAAGGCATCATGCACCGGTCGCGGATTGATTCCGGCAATTGGTGGACATGTGCACCGCATGTTCGATGAGGGTGAAGACGACCTGTTTTCGCTGAGCCTTGACGACGTGATGGATGATCGCCCGTGGACCGCCGACGAACTCATGGGCGGCGGGGCTCGCCCGTCAAGCCCCAATCCCGCACTTGCGCCTAAGCCCGCATCTGCGCCGACTCCTGCGCAGCCGCCTGTTTCGACGCCCGCGTCTACGCCCGCACCCATTTCGGCGCCCACACCCGCTCCCCGCCCCGCAAGCGACCCGTCCGAGACGGCGGCATTTCTCGCTGCGGCGACGCGGAGCAAATCGGCCGACAGCACCGTTATGTACAGCGCCCAGCAGTTGCCTGTTCCTGCGGCACGCAAGTCTCCGGTCACAAGGCTCGATGAGCCCGTTGCCCATCAGGTTGCCTACGATTCCTGGGCTGCAGCCGATCTGGATGAGACCTCTACCGGCATGCCGGCGCTCGACGTTCCAGTTAACCCGCTTTTTGCCGCCAACACGAGCGCCGCGGACTATGAGGGCGGTGCGGCATATTCCGATTATTCCGATGGCTATGCTGGCACCGATCGCATCGAGACCGAGGATTATGGCACCGCATCGAGCGATTATCTCAACGATCCGTACGCTGCCACGCCTGCACCGGAATATGACCCGGAGGCCGCGTCCGCGCCGGCGTATACCAAAAGCACGGGCGAAGAGCGCTTCGCCGATTATTATGCCGAGGAAAAGGCGCTGCGTTTTTCGGAATTTCCGCAGGCAGTCAAGGTTGCCTTTATCGCCATTGTCATTGCCCTGCTCGGTGTCATTGCGTTTGAGGGATTCCGGCTGTTCTCCGGCCCCACCCAAGCGGAGTCGGAGACCCAGCAAAAAGAGGACGATAACGAGTATCTGGACATCAACACCCTCAAGGGCGACCCCAACGACGGGGACGACGAGTAGCGAGGGCTAAGGGAGGGTCGGAAGAGTCGGCGGCACGTTACGGCTCCAAAAGCCCTGCCATAAAGATGGGCAGATACAGCACGTCACCATCGCGGTGAAGATTACATTCCGCAAGTACCAGGGCGCGATCGATTCCGTAGCCCTTCGTTGCCAGTGCGTTATCGAGCGCCGCGTGGGACTTAAAGCTCTTGCCCGATTTGACCTCGATGGCGAGCACTTCCCCATCGAACGTCTCTTCCACAAAATCGAGCTCACCGACCTTTTTGGACGTAAAGTAGCGCAATCTAAATCCGTGGGCTTTGAGCTCTTGGGCAACGAAGCCCTCGAATGCCGCCCCCATATTCATGCCAAAGGGGCCTTCTGCCTCCCCATCAAAAACGCCTTGGGCGACCCTTTTGGAATACGACGACATAAGCATTCCGGTGTCCAAGTAAAACAGCTTAAACAGATTTCGTTGCTCCCCCAATAAAAGGGGTGCCACGGGCGCCGTTACGTTATACACAGGAAGCGCGACACCCGCCTCCGATAGCCAGAGGAAATGATCTGTCACCTGCGAAAAACGTTTGACACCGTTAATCGATGACAGTTTGAATCGCTTGTTTTTGGAACCGGCCTCGCTGGGAATCAGATCATAGATATCGCGAATAACCAAGCGCAGCTCGGGCGGAGCGTACTTTGCGATGTCATCGCGATACAGGGCGTGAAGATCGCGGTGGATGTTTCGAACCTCGTCGACATTGCGCGTCGCCAAGAAGGAATTGACCGCGTCGGGCATGCCTCCCACCACCACATACTGATGGAACAGATCGAGCAAGCGGTCATACAGATAGCCGGGAAGCTCCCCCTCATTCTTTAGACAGCCCCTGAGCATGTCAAACACGCTGGCACCAACGCCATTTGCCCAGCAAAACTCCTCAAAGTCGAGCGGGTACATCTGGACCTGCTCGACATACCCCACCGGCAGGGAATCGATGCCCTCGAGCTCAACGCCAAGGAGCGATCCGGTAAGGATGTATCGAAAGTCGCCGCGCTGGACCAGATATTTGATAAACGTCACCACGTTGGGGCATCGCTGCACCTCGTCGATAACCACAACGGTCTTGTTCGCAACCATCGGCTGCGTTGCAGCAATAGACATACGCATAAGCAGATCATCCGCACTTTTCGCCGCCAAAAACGAATCGCGCACGGACGCGTCGGCGATAAGGTCGAACGTCACGACATTTTCGAACGATTCATTTGCAAAGACGTTGACCAAATATGACTTTCCTACCTGTCGGGCGCCCTTGACCAAAAGAGCCTTGTTAGGCGACGAGGCAAGCCAAGATTCAAACTGTGCTTTCGCTTTTCTCTGTAGCATAAGCGCACCCCTTATTACGTGCTGTTTTAGCACTAGGATACACTTTTCCGTGGTTGCTAGATGCTCATTTCGACACTTTTTCGAGATTTTGAAGTGTGTATTACGACACTTTTCCGTACTTTTACACGGGATATTTCGACACTTTTTCGGATTTAAGCCTAACAGCAGCCGGCGAAATCAAGCGCCGTCTGCACATCATTTCGCAGGCGGCGCTTGATTTGTGTCCGCGCGCGCTGATAGACTCCATCGTGCCAGCAAGGAGCGGGCGCGTTTTATCCAGAGTCGGGGTAGAGAGTTGGCTCCACGATCCCGACGCCAACCGGCCAAGAGGCACGGTGGCCCTGCCAACATCGATGAAAGGAGTCCGTATGGACAATTTCTCCGTGCGCAGTGAGCGCAACCTCCACAACCTGGTAGCCAAGCCAAAACGAATGCATCTTCTGGACAAGCCGAACGGCTATGCCTCGGCCATGGTCAAGAGCAGTCTCTCCCATCAGATGCGCTTTACGGTGCAGGCGCTCGAGGAAGAGCCCTGCGTTGCCGGAGACCCTCACGTACTGCAGATCAAGTTGCTCGGAAATGACTCGCGTGAGCCGTCCAGCTGGAAGCTCTTCGCCGACGGCGCGTGCGTTGCAGACGGATCGGGCGCCTTTGCCCGCGAGTGCTTCTGCGAGGGCGCCGAGGTGTTCCTGGACCTGTGCCGCGACGCCGTCGACGCCGCTGAACTGCGCCAGTGGAGCCAGAGGGAGTACGAGCTGTTGAGTGCGGCGCGTGGGATTGCGGGAGTTTAGGTGGGCAGATAAGCCATCGGCAATTCCGAGATAGCAAGGGCCGAGAATTAGATTCCCGGCCCTTGCCTAGCACTGCTTTATAAGATCGAGCACCGCGGGAATGTCATCGGCATTCCGAAGTGCGACATAGGTCGGTAGACCCGGGCCAAATCCGCCCTGTGAGCGCTTGTCCTGACACAGGCCCTCTGGATCCGTTAGATCATCCACACTCTTTGCCAGGCCGACAGCAATCCAACCACCGTTGCTGGTCCTGCCTTCTAGCACGGCATGCAGTTTTCGCTTGCCCGACCTGAAGCCTACATAGTACTTGGCTATATAGGACTCCCACGAAGGGTTACCACTCAGAACGGACTCGCGTACCTCATCGAATAGCTTCTGGTTGAGTCCACCTTCAGCAAAAGTCGGGTGATTCTCCTGCAGAGTCCAGACAGGAGCCTCGTCAGACTCCCCGCGAGAGGGGCGATACTTGTCGACGACATCTGCCGGAAGATCGGGGTACTTCCATATCTCGCACGCCTCTTTCGCCAGCTCGTCCGCACGCTGCCTAATCTCCTCCTCGCCCCATTTTTCATGCGAGGCGATCGACTTGTTCAGGTGGAGCGGACTGCACTTAAGCCCCACGCCAGGAAGATTGAGCTTGTCCGAGAACGACCGGTTTGAGTACTCCTGGTTGTAACCCGTCAGCGTTAGATTTCCCAAGTTGTTGCACAGCCTGTCGTGGATGTCTTCCCAGTTCTCGCCAAGCGATTCCTTCCAGCCGTGCTCATCATCGATCGTCTGGGGCATGACGTGCTCGATCTGGTAATCGTCAGCCGAGATGGACTCCTTCGGGTGACGCCAGTTCTCCATGCGCTCCAGGTAATAGCGCTTTTTGGAAAAGCGGTTGTAGCAGTCACGCGTCTTAAACTCCTCGACAAAATGCTCGTCTGTCGGAAAGTACGCGGTCATACCGCTGCTGTGGATAAGGAGCATCGCCGTAACGTACTCCTCTATATCGTCCTGCTGCTCGAGATTGCGATACATGCCGGCAAAGAAATTATTTAGGCCCGTGGTAAGCCTGCCGCAAACCGCACGCCTGAACAGGAACGACTCGATGGTCTCGCAGATGCGAAGGAACGCGTTGCGGTCTAGCCTATTTCTCTCGTAAACCGAGTAGAGCAGCATCAAAAGAGGCCTGATCTGTCTCACATCAAGGCTTACGATTCTGCTGAACACCCGACGTAGGCCAGCGTCCTTTTCTTTGTCTCGGAACAGACTGGCATACCTTTGCGCATACTCGCGCAACTCCTTGAGCAGACTCTCGGTGTCTCCGTCGTAGTCATCGGTAAAATACCGTTTGAACTCGTAATAAGCCTCATTCTCCTTTGGCTGCCTATTGGGAACCTTGAGCCACAGCCAGTACCAAATGAAGGCGTTAAACTCGCCCTCGCCCCCTTTTCCAAACAGACGCTCAATGGGATGCCAGTAGCCCTCGTAGAGCTTGGCCTGTTCGTCGTTAGGAAGCGACATAAGAACATAGTTGCGTATGAGATCGATGGGCATGAGGGGCTTGCCCTTGGAGTTCATGGACTCAAATATGAGCTGGGCATTATCGACGCCAGCGGTGAGCTTAGTGTCGATGACCTGCACGCGGTTTAGCCCCGCCCAAAGCCTTGCCGGATCGAATGATTTCCCGCGCATCTTTTCGCGGAAGAACGCATGGTTCTCGACAATCCGATCCGATTTTTCATCTGGCATGGGAAACCCAGACACTATGGAAAACAGAGTCTCTTTATCGTCCTGCGAGAGCACTAATTTGTAGCGCGCCAGGCCGTTGTAGTCATCATCGTTAAAGAGATAGTTCTTCCGCAGCGCTGAGATCTTAAGATCGCCAAGGAAGCCGGCCTTGTCGGGATTATCCTCCAGATATTCAGCCAAGGCAGCGATCATCAACGAAAACGTCGTCATGCGCTGCTGTCCGTCAATCAGAAGCACGCGCGAAATGCTCGTGGCAGAGCTCTCGGACTCGGGGATATAGAGCATCGACCCCACGAAGTGCGATATGCCATCACGACCCGCTCGCATAACGTCATCCCAAAGCACCTCGCACTCTTTTACGCTCCACGAGTAAACTCGCTGGTACACGGGAATAACGAACTGCATCTTCGCCACGCCCATAAGGTCAAGCAGATTCGCCTCGGTTGCTTTCATTTGCGCAATCCCCCTTGTCTTGTTTACGCCGTTTGCAGTCAGTCCTCCACTGAGCGGAGGGCGCTAAAGACGAGAGCATCGAAGCGCTGAAGCAACCGGGATGCTCATATCACTAGATTTTACAACGCTTGTTGCGAACACAATTGAACGTCTGATCGGTTCCGATGGCTCCCCCTATGAGAAGAGGGTGGACGTCAGGGGCCGCGAGT
>DXLY01000045.1 GCA_019414465.1 Collinsella sp. | reverse complement strand
TGCACGGCCTGAGCCTTGGCCTCGCCGTTGGCGACGACCAGGATCATGCGGGCATACATGATGGTCTGGGTGCCCATGGTGTAGGCCTGACGGGGAACGTCGTCGATGCTGTCGAACAGGCGGCTGTTGGCCTGAATGGTGCTCTCGGTGAGGTCGACGCAGTGCGTGCCCTTGGAGAAGTGGTCATCGGGCTCGTTGAAGCCGATGTGGCCGTTGTTGCCAATGCCGAGCAGCTGCAGATCCGGGTAACCGGCGGCGGCGACGATCTTGTCGTACTCAGAGCAGGCAGCGGCGGCGTCGGGGTTGGAACCGTCGGGCACATGCGTGTTGTTCAGGTCGATGTTGATGTGATCGAAGAAGTTCTCACGCATAAAGTAGTGATAGCTCTGGGGATCGTCGTGCGAAAGGCCGCGATACTCGTCCAAGTTGTAGGTGCTGACCTCGGCAAAGTCGACGTCGCCCTTCTCGTACCAAGCAGCGAGCTGCTTGTAGGCACCGATCGGGGTGGAGCCGGTGGCAAGGCCCAGCACACAGTCGGGCTTGAGGATAACCTGCGCCGAGATGATATTGGCGGCCTTGCGGCTCATATCCTCGTAGTCTTTAGCTTTAATGATCTTCATTACGCGTCCTTTCTCGTACAAGAGAGGCAAGGCTCCCCTTACAAGCACTTGCCCGCGGCCCGCGTCGGCCGCAACCAACGTGTGCGGCCACCAGGGCGAGGTCGCGTAATGTATGTGTCTCGTGTCTAGCCGCGTCGAGGCCCCTGCCCGTCCACGGTGACCCGAAGCCGTTTAGCTTCGGACAAATCCCATCTTGCCACGGAGGGCGTCCTCTTTCAAGGGCGCCCTCCGTAAACGTGTTTGAATTGTAGGCTAATGGCCACGTGTACTTGCTAGCGCTCGCGAGCAACGATGAGCTGGTCCATCTCTTCGACATGCACGCCAACGGAGCCCTTGATGCTCGAGAACTCAACGGAGTTGCACACCAAGATGGGAACCGTCACATCATAGCCCTCGGCAGCAATTGCCTCGCGATCGAACTCAATGAGCACATCGCCCTTATGGACGATGTCACCCACTTGCGCATGTACGGTAAAGTGCTTGCCCTCAAGCTGAACAGTGTCCAAACCAACGTGGATGAGCACGTCCAAGCCATCGACCGTGTTAAGCGCAACAGCGTGTCCCGTGGGAAAAATGGCCTCGACCTTGGCATCAGCCGGTGCAATCACACGCGTGCCGGTAGGCTGAATCGCCACGCCCTGGCCCAAAAGGCCGGTGGCAAATGTCTGGTCGTTTACCTCGGAAAGCGGAATGACGTCGCCCGAGATGGGAGCATCCAGCGTAAGGACTCGACCACGCATACCAAAAGACCTTAGGACTTTAGTGAACATGCTCCCCCTCGGACATACCAATCGACCAAAATAGCCTTAACAGTTTACCACTTGGCACTCGTTTTTGACCATTAGGGAAGTTCGCGCTTGACAACCTCGACGATGTCGTCGACAACGCGCTGGGTCAGCTCGTGCGTCTCGGCCTCGGCCATAACGCGGACCAGCGGCTCGGTACCGCTCGGGCGCACCAGAATGCGGCCGCGGCCGTCAAGCTCCTTCTCGGCAGCAGCGACGGCATCCCAGATGGGCTGGCAATCGTCCAGACCAGCCTTGTTGTCGGAATGCACGTTGACGAGTACCTGCGGGTACTTCTTCATGATGCCGGCAAGATCGGTGAGGGTACGACCGGTGCGCTTGAGCACGGCCAGCAGCTGCAGAGCCGTCACCAGGCCGTCACCGGTGGTGTTGTGCTCCAGGAAGATGATGTGGCCGGACTGTTCGCCGCCGATGACGGCGCCGTCCGCGAGCATGCGCTCCAGAACGTAGCGATCGCCCACGGCGGTCTGAACCATTTCGAAGCCCTGCTCCTTCATAGCAATGGAGAAGCCCAGGTTGCACATGACGGTCGAGACGATCTCGGAGTTGGCGAGCTTGCCGCGAGCGGCAAGGTCAGAACCGCAGATAGCCAGGATGTAGTCACCGTCGATCTCATTGCCCTCGCTGTCCACGAACAGCACGCGATCGGCGTCGCCGTCGTGGGCCAGGCCGATATCGGCATGGGTGCGCAGCACGAGCTCGCGCAGGGGCTCAAGATGGGTGGAGCCGCACTCAACGTTAATGTCGGTGCCACAGTAATCGGTGTTGATGGCATGGACCGTGGCACCCAGGCGCTGCAGCGCGGCGGGCGTAGTCTGGCAGGAAGCACCGTGACCGCAGTCAACGGCAACGACCAGGCCATCAAGCCTCAGGCCATCAAGCGTATCGATGGCGTGGTCGACGTATGCCTTGCGAGCGTCCTTCATCTTAATAATGTGGCCCACGCCGGCGCCAGTCGGCAGCGTATCGGCAGCCATGGCTTCCTCGGACATGACCCAGGCGCTGATCTCCTCCTCGACAGCATCGGGAAGCTTCATACCCTTGCGGCTAAAGAACTTGATGCCGTTGAACTCCGGCGGATTGTGCGAAGCGGAGATGACGATGCCGCCGTCGAGCTCGTTCTGGACGGTGAGCAGCGCCACGGCAGGCGTGGGGATGACGCCGCAGCAGTGCGGACGGCCGCCCTCGGCCATGATGCCGGCAGTCAGAGCGCTCTCGAGCATGGTACCCGAAAGACGCGTGTCGCGGCCGACGCAGATATCCGGACCAAGGAACTTGGTCGCCGCGCGGCCCAGGCGAAACGCGAGGTCGCACGAGAGGTCGGCATTGGCGACGCCACGGACGCCGTCGGTACCGAAGATGTTCTGGGGCATAGGATCGCTCCTTCCCTAGCAGGCGATATGCAACCGCCCACCCTAGTCGAAAAAGAAAAGCGGGACCCGCCGAGGAATCGGCAGGCCCCGCTTGTACATTGTATCTCGTAAGGAGATAAAACCTTAGCGCTTGGAGAACTGGGGAGCGCGGCGGGCCTTCTTGAGGCCGTACTTCTTGCGCTCGACCACGCGAGCATCGCGCGTAAGGAAACCGGCCTTCTTGAGGTCAGCACGGTAGTCGCCAGCGTTCAGAAGAGCGCGGGCGATGCCCAGGCGCAGAGCGCCGGACTGACCGGAGATGCCGCCGCCATCGCACAGAGCGATAACGTCGAACTGACCGGCGGTGTCGGTCACCTTGAAGGGAGCAAGGGCGTTCTCAACGAGCTGATGACGGCCGAAATACTGCTCGGCGTCACGCTTGTTGATGGTCACCTTGCCGGTGCCGGGGACGAGACGGACGCGGGCGACGGCGTTCTTACGACGGCCGGTACCCTGGTAGACAACGGTGTTCTCAGCCATCTTTAAGCCTCCAGCTCAATCTTCGTGGGGTTCTGGGCAGCATGCGGATGCTCGGCACCAGCGTAGACCTTAAGCTTGGTCATCTGGGCACGGCCGAGGGTGGTCTTGGGCAGCATGCCGCGAACGGCGCGCTCGATGACCTTCTCCGGGTGCTTCTCCATAGCCTGGCGGAAGCTCTCAGCCTTGAGGCCGCCGTTGTAGCCGCTGTGGCGATAATAGGTCTTCGTGTCGGCCTTGTTACCGGTAAGCTGGACCTTATCGGCGTTGATGACGACAACGAAGTCGCCGCAGTCGCTGTTGGGCGTGAACTGGGGCTTGTTCTTACCGCGCAGGATCATTGCGATCTGGGTGGCAAGACGGCCCAGGACAGCACCATCGGCGTCGACGAGAACCCAGTTGCGCTGGACCTCGCCCTGCTTGGCGTAGTGAGTCGATTTCGAAATCACTTAGACTCCTCCATGTACAGTACGTGTTGTTACAGAGATTCACGGGGCTCTGCAAGTAACCCGTCCATATTACCCCGCTCGCCGTACGAGTCAACAGGTATTTTGGCTCCGACCAGAGTTTCTGCACATGTCATCCATGGGTCATGACGTCGCGACATTAGCGCTCGACAAATGCCTCGATATCACTCAGTAGGCGCTTTGCCTCCTGGCGGCCCTGAATATACAGGTCGAGGAGCTTTGCCGGATCGTGCTCAACGTGGCCGACCTCGACCGGCTTTTGCGGAGCAACGACCAGCGCGCGGCCCTCGCGCTCATACTTCCACAGATGCATGCGCTGGATGTTATAGCGGTCGTGGCGCGTCTCGATAGCCTCGAGCAGGTAGGGGTAGTCGGCATAGCGAGCGCGTGCGGCGGGCATAAACTCGTAGGGCTTTTTCTCGTACGAGCGGTCCTGCGTGACAATGACAACCGCGCGATCGAAGCCCGCCTCCTCCAGCACGTGCTCGACGGGGACCGAATCGGCTACGCCGCCGTCGACGTATTTGTGCCCGTCGATCTCGACCGGCGGCGTCACCAACGGCAGCGAGGTCGAGGCGCGCACGGCGTCGAGGTCGAGCACGGCGCTTTTGACCGGCAGGTAGGCAGCGGTTCCAAACAGCATGTCCGTCGCGACGGCATACATCTCAATGGGGCTCGCGTCGAACGTCTCGTTATCAAAAGGATCCAAGCGGTCCTGGACGTCGTTGAAGATAAAGTCGTAGCCCACGATGGAGCCCGTGGACGCAAACGACGCGGCGCCCATGTAGCGGTTGTCATTGCAGAAGGTCAGGTTGATGCGATTGACGCGACCGATCTGGTGCGATTTGTAGTTCACGCCGTTGAGGGCGCCTGCCGACACACCGTAGACGGCCGAAATCTCGACGCCGGCCTCCATGAGAACGTCGAGTACGCCTGCGGTAAATTGTCCGCGGAAGCTGCCGCCCTCCAAAACGAGCGCGACCTTGCCGGCGTTCTTTGCCTTATCTTCTGCAGTCATATTGACCTCCTGCGATTGCGTTTTGGCTTTCTTCTACCCAGTTTTGGAATGGAGGGCGCATGGGTTTTGGAGTTGAGGGGGCGGCTGGCGGAAAGCACGTCCCGTTCTGAGGGGCGATTCCGGGATGCGCTTTCCGCCTGGGTTGCCATGGGGAAAGCATGTCCCACTCTACGGCTCGATTCCGGGTCGCAGCTTCCACTTGAGGCGTCATCCGGAAAATGTATCCCATTCCGAGCTTAGATTCCGGGATGCGGTTTCCGCCTGGGCAGTCATTGGGAAAACGCGTCCCACTCTGCGTCACTGAGGCGTTTTCTTTACGCCCGCGCCCTGCATAGAGTTCGATTCTCCGCGGTACGGGGGATCCGTTGATGCTGGGCGAGGCCAGCTGAAATTCGATAAACATCGCATCTATATTGGGCTGAAGCTTTGCGCGAAGAATCCGCGTATTTGCTGCACCGGCTTCGGCCGGCTGCCGCCGCCCTCGCCCGCGGGCTACAAACGCTTCGCGTTTGCTTAACGCCCGCGCCCTGCATAGAGTTCGATTCTCCGCGGTACGGACTAGAAATAAAAAGGCAGGTAGATATGAGTATCTACCTGCCTGTTACTTATGGTGGAGGCGCGGAGAATCGAACTCCGGTCCACGAAAGCCCCCTGATTGGCATCTCCAAGCTCAGTCGCTGGTTTTGTCTCGGACGCTTTGCGCGCAGCGACACGCTCGCGGCGTCCTAACCGGTTCGGTCTTAGCCCGCGCCATACCGATTACGTGCGCAGGAGCATTCCCCTAAAATGACGTCGCGCCGGTGTCGGGGAAATCACCGGGTTGACGCGCCGCTATAAACTAAGCAGCGAGAGCCATAGGCTCAAAAGAAGAGTTGTTGTCAATTCAATTTGACGGTACCCCTGTTTAACGAGGCGAGGAGACCTCGGCTTGCTTCCTCTCTCAGAGCTATCGTGTCGAAACCAGTCGCCCCCGAATGTTGGGAAAGTCTGGATGGTATCGGGCCTGCAAACACCCGATAACCGTCGACTTTTCAAGGAACATACGGGGCGAGCCCCGCTTGTGGAGTGTTATCTTACCACGTTCTGAAAGCGGACAGCTGTTCTATGCACGAGCTGTGAAGACCCCAATGTGCGCCGCACTTCGCACTTTTGTTACCGATCGCGTCACGTATATTTTCGCCAAGCAAAATTGACCCGTCGAAAGGACCGTTATGGATACCAAGCAGCAACTCGTCAATGCCCTCGCAGGCCTGGGCTCAACCATTACCGAAGCTATGGATGTCATCGAGGGCTTTGTCCCCTGCGGACATCCCGCCCTCACGGTATCGAACGCACTCGTCGCGCTGGACGTTGACGATGATGCAGCTCTCACTCAGCAGCTTGAGACCGTCGAGGGCTTTATCGACCACGTGAGTGAGAACCGCGGCGTGGCCGCCTACCACGGTATCGAGGTCGAGCTCGCGGGTCCCAAGGCCGATCTGTTCGCAGCAATCCGCGAGGTAGGCGCCCTTATGCAGACCGCAGGCGTCAAGAACACCCAGGTCAACGAGTGGGTCTACCGCAGTCTGGCAGCACTCGACAGCTCCAACGAAAAGGCAGCCGAGCAGCTCGCAGAAAGTCCCACCATCAAGGCCGAGCTTTTGTAAATAGCAGACGCGGGCCCCTTGGCGCATCGTCGTCCAAGGGGCCCGCGAACAGCTCACGTCAACCGATAGCCGTGCCGCCGCGTTTGGCCAAAGCAAGAATCGGCATCATTTGACGAGGTGTCTTTGCTGCAAGATCGGCATGTTCGAGCAGTTTTCGATCGTTGGTCACCAAGTAATCAACCTGGGCGCGTTTGCATGCGGCGAGTACCAAGTTGTCCTCGTAATCGCGATGGAGCGCTAAGTATTTGTCGGCCAGCCAAAGGTCCGACGCATCTGCACCCACGGCCGTGGCGTTTTCGGTCATGTTCCGAACAAACGCCAGCGCCGCATCGCCAATCGCGCGGGCAGAAGCCTCGCCGAGCGCTCCCCCGCTGGCAAGAACGCTGCGCTTCAGTTCGTGCTGTACAACATACAGTACGTCCTTGGCGATATGCACCGGAAAGAACAGCAATGCCCCCGCCTCCGTCGCCTGCCCAATAAACGCACGCGCGGCAATCGACTCGGCATGGTCGGCGCAAAACGAATCAACCCATACGTTGGCATCCACCATTATTTTGAGGGGAGCCCCGCTCACAGGATCATCCCCTTTTGGCGATAGTGCTCATCCATGGCGTCGGAATAGATTGCGTCCCAATCGCGGGCATCGGATACGGACGACGTAGCGATGCCCAGGTCCGCGTAAAGCTGATCCGCCGCCGCCCATGATGCGGCGAACGGAGTATCGGGCGCGACGGTCTGCTGCCGGTCGTCGACGGCCGCAAGCACTTCCTCGCACTGCCCGCCACCCTGCGCGACCTTGACCACCACCTTTTTGATGAGCTCGGGCAGTGACCTGCCCGAAAGCTGCAGCGCTTCCTCGGCGCGCTCTTTAACCGAGCGATCTACGCGAACATTCACCTGCGCCATGCCGCTAACAGTACCCACGTCGATCCCGCTCCCTTCAATTGCTAGCGTCGCTAGCAACACTATATAGAGAGGCTAGCACATGGTCAAATGCAAAAGGCCTGCGCCTGGACGACACCGATGCCGTCTGGGCGCAGGCCAGATAACGTGGGCGAACACGTCTGCTAACGCAGATAAGCCTTCGCGTTGCCCAGGCTGTAGGCAATCGTCGAGCCGTTGTGCAGCAGCGACGACGCTTGCGGGGTAATCGCGCCGGTAATGCCCAGCGCCAGGAGCGCTGAGTTGGTGAGCATCACCTTAGAGTAGGAGCTCGTCAGACGATCAACGAGGCCCTGACTCATGCGGCGCAGGCGCACGATCGCGGCAAGATCCGTATCGGTCAGGATGATGTCGGCAACCTCCTTGGCGATGTCGCTTCCGCCACCCATCGCCAAGCCCACGTCGGCCAAACCGAGCGCCGGCGAATCGTTGACACCGTCGCCCACCATGGCAACGTGGCGCCCCTCGCCCTTAATGCGCTCCACATACGCGTACTTGTCCTCGGGCAGCAGCTCGGCCTTAAACTCGTCGACCCCCGCCTCGCGAGCAATGCGCTCGGCCGTGCGCTCCGAGTCGCCCGTGAGCATAACGACATGCTTAACGCCCAACGCGTGCAGGTCGGCGATGGCCTCACGGACCCCGGCCTTGAGCGGATCCTCGATGCCGAGCACGCCGACGACCTTTCCATCGACCGCCAGATACAGCGGCGACAGGCCCTGCATCTGGGACTCAATGCGCTCCTTAATGTCGGAATCGAGCTGCGCGCTCTCGTCCTCAAACACAAAGTGTGCCGAGCCGATAATCGCGCGACGCCCTTCGATGGACGAAGCAATACCATGCGCCACGATGTACTCGACCGCAGCATGGCGCTCGCGGTGCTCGAGCCCGCGCTCGCGGGCGGCGTTGACCACGGCACGCGCCACCGGATGCGGGAAATGCTCCTCCAGGCAGGCAGAAAGGCGCAGGACCTCGTCCTCGCTCCAGCCGTCGGTCGTCAGCACGCAAGCCAGGCGCGGCTGCGCCTCGGTGAGCGTGCCAGTCTTATCAAACACAATGGTGTCGGCCTTGGCAAACGACTCAAAGTATTTTGCGCCCTTGACCATGACGCCCATCTTGGCAGCATCGCTCATAGCGGTCATGACGGCGACGGAACCCGTGAGCTTGAGTGCGCACGAGTAGTCGACCATCAGCGCCGCCGAGGTCTTGATAAGGCTGCGCGTGGTGAGCGCAACCAGGCCCGCGAGCAGGAAGTTCCACGGGACGATCTTGTTGGCGAGGTCCTCCATATGCGACTGGCCCTCGGATTTGAGCGAGTCGGCCGTCTGCACGAGCGAGACGATCGAGCGCAGTTTGGTCTGCGCCGTGTTGGCGCGCACGCGCACCAAGATGCTGCCGTCTTCCACGACGGTACCGGCGAACACGTCGTCGCCCACGCTGCGCTCAACGGCCAGCGGCTCGCCGGTCAGGGTCGCCTGGTTGACCATAGCGCTCCCCTGCTCGACAACACCGTCGATGCAAATGGACATGCCAGTGCGCACGGCGACCAGATCGCCGGGCTCAAGCTCGGTGGCGGCAACGCTCACCTCGGTGTCGCCGACCACTTTTTGTGCCTTATCAGGCACGTCGAGCAGCGAGTTGATGAGCTCGTTTTCGCTCATGGCGCGTGTGTAGTCCTCGAGCAATTCGCCCACATTGAGCAGAAACATCGTCTGGCCCGCGGTATCGACATCACGTTTGACAAACGAGATACCGATGGCCGAAGCGTCGAGCACGGGAACGGTCAGGCGCGGCTGCGCCAGCTCATGAAGGGCAGCGCGCAAAAATGCCATGTAACCGGCCACGACAAACACCGCACGCAGAGGCGTCGGCAAGAACCAGCGGCGCGCGTAGTGGGCGCCGACGAGTGTCGCCAGGTCCATAACGAGTTTGTGCTTGCGCGGCTCAAGCTGCATCACATAGCCCGACTTGGCATCAGCGATAGCTTGAGCATCGAGTGCGCCCAAGGCGTCGAGCACGCTCGCGCGACGTGGCTCGTCGTATTCGAGCGCCATCTGGCCAATACGGCCATAGACGCGCACCTTGTGCACGCCGTCGATATCGCCGCTGAGCTTAAGAAGTGCATCGAGATCGCTCTCTGGCACAGGACCCGCCAATTGAAGACGGGTCCTGCCGGGGATCTCGCTGATAATCGAGAATCTCATAGTTTGTGCCTGGGAGCGTTACTCGGCTGCCTCGTCAGCAGCGGCCTCGCTCTGGGTGATGTAGGCCGCCTCGGCAACCATGTCGTCGACATTAGCCTTGGCCTGCTCGACCATGTCCTGGTAGCCGTTCTTGATGCGCATGCCGCACGCGATACCCTGCACGCAGGCGTTCTTTACCGGAGCGCTGGTGAGCAGCTTGATGCCAGCCGTACCAAGCAGAAAACCGCCACCGACAAGCAGAGTGTTGAACGTGGACTTCTTCATGATGTCTCTCCCTTTTGCCGCATTGGACGCGGCATGGTGCCTCAGCACCCGAGTAAACAAGTTTGCTCGAGCACGCTTTTGAAATATCTCAATTTTATCTAACTATCTAGGTCAGCCATGGCTAACCTTTTGAAAATTAACGATGCGGAGTAACCGATTGTCAATGTGACAAAGGGACTGTCCCTTTGCCCCTTCTTACAACTGCCAGGTAGCTGCTTCCTTTTGCAGCGCCACCATGCGGGCGAATTCTCCACCTGCCGCCTTGAGCTGCGCCGGAGTGCCCTGCTCGGCAACCACACCATCCTTGAGTACAACGATTTTGTCGGCATTTTCCACCGTACGCATACGGTGGGCAATAACGATAACTGTCTTACCTGCAAGCAGACGGGAGAGCGCCTGCTGAACCACGGTCTCGTTCTCCACATCCAAGCTCGCCGTCGCCTCGTCCAACAGCACGATAGGCGCGTCTTTGAGCAGCGCACGGGCGATAGAGATGCGCTGGCGCTCACCGCCGGACAGCTTGGAGCCGTTCTCGCCGATCATGGTGTCATAGCCCTGCGGCATGCGGCTCACAAACTCGTCGCAGTTGGCGGCACGCGCGGCAGCAAGCACTTCCTCATCGGTGGCATCGCGACGACCAAGACGGATGTTTCCCATCACCGTGTCGTCAAAGAGCAGCACGTCTTGGAACACAATGGCGTAGTCGCGCAGCAGCACCTCGGGATCCACGCTCGCAACATCCACGCCGCCCACGGTGACCGAGCCTTCGGTGGCGTCCCAAAAGCGCGCGGCCAGGCGGCTCACCGTGGACTTACCGGAGCCCGAAGGACCGACCAGTGCCGTGACCTCGCCTTCCTTGGCGGTAAAGCTCACATCGGTAAGAACTTTCTCGCCGGCGCGGCCGTCCTCGCCCGCACCATAGCCAAATGCCACGTGATCGAACACCACATCGTGGCCTACGGGCTCAAACTGCTCGCTGCCCCGCGCCACGGGCTCTTCCATGATGGAACGCATGCGCTTGGCCGACGACTCGGCGGCAAACAGCTCGGACATCAGCATCAGCGCCTGATCAAAGGGCGCATAGATGCGGCTCACCATAAGCAGGAAGGCAAACATCATCAAAAAGTCGACCTGGCCGGAGGCGACCATCGCAGCGCCCGTGACCAACGTGGTGGCAATCCCCAGGCGCAGGATGGCAAAGGCGGAGTTGACCAAAAGCCCATTGGCGAGCTCGCCTCTGGTGGTCTCGCGCTCCTCGGCATCGATCACGGCGTTGAGCCCCTCAAGATAATGAGCCTCCTGGTTGGTGGCGCGGATCTCGCGCACGCAGTCGAGCGTCTCCTGGATCGCCTCGGTGACCTTGACCTTCTCGGCGCGCACGCGGTCGAACACCGGGGTCATGGGGCCGCGTGTCAGATACAGCACGGCAAAGGCCACGGGCACGCTCCAAAACGCCGCGATCGCCAGCTGCCAGCAAAAGAACAGCGACGCCACGAACACAATGGCGCTTGCGATGATGGCACCCCAAAGCTCTCCCAGCACGTGGCTGTAGGCGTGCTCCATGGCCTGGACGTCGCCCATAATGGTCTCGGTTAAATCGGCCAGATCACGACGGCCAAAAAACGACAGCGGCAGCTTGCGCAAGCGCTCGGCGATCTCCATACGCTGCTTGCCGCACTCCTCGTAAAAGATGCAGTAGGTGTAGTAATACTGCTGCCAGTTAGAGGCAAAGAGCAACACGAAAAAGACCAGGAGGCCGCCCACAATCGGCAGGGCATCCGGCAGGTCGGCACCGGTGGCGAGATGTTCGACAAAACCGGCCATGACCAGGAACAATAAGCCCATGCCGGCCATGGTAATGAGATTGGTGAGCGCGGTCCAGAAAATGCCGCGTTTTACGCCGGCGACGCCTTTATCGGATAGGAAGTACTTCTTTTGGAATGAGGCGAACATTTAGGCCTCGCCTCCCTTCGTGACGGCGGCATCCGCGGCAGCAGTGATCTTCCAGCTCGCGGCCTGTTCGTATTCGGCCCACATCTTGGCGTATAGACCGTTTTGGGACAGCAGCTCGGCATGGGTGCCAGTCTCCTGCACGCTACCTTGGTTGAGCACCACGATCTTGTCGGCCCCCACCACGGTCGAAAGCCGGTGCGCGATCATAATGACTGTGCGACCCGCCGCCAGTTTGCTAAAGGCACGCTGGATGAGCGCCTCGTTCTCGGGGTCGGCAAACGCTGTGGCCTCATCGAGCACCACGATAGGTGCGTCTTTAAGGATCGCGCGGGCGAGTGCCACGCGCTGCACCTCGCCGCCCGAAAGATATGCCCCTCCAGCACCGAGCATGGTGTTAATACCCTGCGGGAGCTTGGCCACAATGTCGTCGCACTGAGCTGCGGAGAGGGCCGCACGCACTTCGTCGTCAGTGGCCGTAGGCTTGGAGGCGCGCACGTTATCGGCAAGTGTTTGCCGGAACAGTTGGTTGGTCTGAAACACAAAGGCGACCTGGTCCATGAGCTCGTGCGGATCCATGTCGCGAACGTCTACGCCGCCCACAAGCACGCGACCCGAGGAAACATCCCAAAAACGCGGGATCAGGCTTGCGCAGGTTGACTTACCGCCACCCGAGGGACCCACCAGGGCGAGGGCGCTACCAGCGGGAACGATGAAACTCACATGGCTAACGGCAGGTGCTTCGGCACCTTCGTACGTAAAGCTCACGTCCTCAAAGCGCACATCGCTACCGGCAGAGTGCTTGGGCTGGGCAGGCACGGAGAGCTTCTTGGAATCCATAACGCTTCGGATGCGCGCCAGCGAATCGGCACTCATCTGAGACGCCTCGCCCACAAACATGAGCTTGGTCATGGCCGTCGGCACCACGGCCGAAAAGATCGCGTAAAACGTGAAGTTGACCATAAAGTGCGCGAAGTCCGTCTCGCCCGGCGCCAGCAGCAACGCCACGGGCAAAAGAAATGCCACGAGGCCGTTGAGCGCGGTAAGGTTGAGCACCTGCGGGCCTCGGCAGAACGTGCCCGCATAGCTTTGCGCCATGTCGGCGTATTCAGCGATCGCATCGTGAAACGCCTTAAAGGAGTAGACCGTCTGCTGGAAGACCTTGACCACGGGGATGCCGCGTACGTATTCGGTGCCGGTCTTGTTCATCTTGACCAGCGCGCCCATGTAAGCCTTCATAAACTCGGCGCCCTTGCCGCTCATCATGGTGGCCATGGCGCAAAACGAAACGACGACCGAGATTAAGCATGCCGCGCCCAAACGCCAATCGAGGGCGAAAAGCAGCACGAGCAGGCCCACGACCATGGCGGTGGCGCCGGCGATATCGGGCAGCATGTGCGCGAGCAGGGTCTCGGTGGAGGCGGCGCATCCGTCTACGATACGGCGCAGCTCACCGGTGGCGTGCGTGTCAAAGTAGCCGAGCGGCAGCTTAAGCAGATGCTCGCTCGTGGTCTTGCGGATATTGGATGCGCAGCGAAACGCGGACAGGTGCGTGCACATGAGTCCCACGAAATAGACCACGATGCTTGCCAGGGCAAAACCGACAGCCCACCAACCATACATCGCGATGTCGGCGGCCTCGCTCCAGTTAGGCGCCACAGCGATCAGGTCTCGCGCAACAAGCCAGATGCACACGTACGGGCCAAAGCTCAACAGCTGCGAGAACGCCGAGAGGGCCATGCCCAAATACGTTAGGAATTTACGGTCACCGGCATATGCAAGCAGCTCGCCGATGCCGCCGCCTTCCTTTTTTGATCCCTTTGTCATGAGATTCCTTTCTAACGGCTTGAGAGTTAACCGTAAGAAACTTATCATGGGCGTGTTAGCCAAGGCACACAATTGGGCCAGGCGTGGACGTTTTCGCAAATGAAGGGGACGCTTTTGAAAATGCGGCGGGCGGCAACCGATATAACCGAGCTCTACGCACCGCAGTTTGAGCAGTTTGGCTTGGAGTTCTCCGGCAAGGGCGCTGTCTTTACCGGCGAGGTGGCAAACGATCGGGCGCACGGACGCGCATGGATCATGCCCCTTTCCCCCACCTGCATCGTCATGGAGCATTTCATTACCCCGATGCGCAACATGCACCTAGCCGAATACACGCCCGAACCGTACGCGTGCGTGAGCGAGGTCAGCGCGCCCACGCTCATGTGCATGCCCGAAGCCGGCATAACGCCTGCGAACCTCAAGCCGCTGCATGGACCGTGGCCGAACAGCGCGATCTGCAGCTTTGTCCAAGATAGCTGCGGTGAGGAGCTAAGCCCGCTGTTTGCAGGGCAGCTCTACCACTCGCGCTCGGTCCTCTTTTTGCCCGGTTATTTTGACGAGCTGGAGCACCGCTATCCCACCGAGTTCGCGGGGGTCTTTGAGGCGTTTGCCGAGTCATGGCACGAGGAGGCAGCGTCTGCCATCTACCACACGCTGCGCCGGGTTAACGAGGAACGCGCCCGCACCGTAGGCGGACACGTCTATATGCAAGGCATCGTGGAGACCATGGTCGCGGAGCTCGCCTGTTCGCGCGCGGCCCACAAGCAGGCGCAGCAGGCGGCAGACACACGCGCCAGCGTGACCAGTGCCGAAGAAGCAACGGCAATGATTGAGCGCGCGCTCGACAAAGGCAGGCGTGTGGGTATCAACGAGGTGGCCGAGAGGCTCTACACAAGCCGCTCCAAACTATGCGCCACCTTTAAGGCCCAAACTGGCGAGTCCCTGGGCGCCTACATTCGCAGACGCCGTATGGAACGAGCACAGGACCTTTTGGCCGATAGCACGCTCACGATAGCGCAGGTGGCAGAGCGTCTAGGCTACCCTCAGCAGGCCGCCTTCGCCCAAGCCTTCAAGCAACACACCGGCACCACCCCCACCACCTGGCGCTCCCAACACCAGTAAGGAGCCAGCAAAGGGACAGACCAATGAGCTCCACATGCAGAGAAGGTCACCTGCAATGTGACAAAGGGACTGTCCCTTTGTCACATTCACAAAAATGGGCGCGCCAACGGCACGCCCATTCACCAAATTCCATTCAGCCCACCTGACCCGGAAGGCCGAGTCGTCAGGGCGGGGAAGGCCCCCGGAGCGGCGGGGCGCTTGCTCAAAATGAGTTCCGCACGCAAAGAAGGCCACTTAATGTGGCCTTCGTCTTGCGCAGGACTG
>DXLY01000044.1:4210-15216 GCA_019414465.1 Collinsella sp. | reverse complement strand
TTGAACGGCAGATTGGCCATCAGAGGCGTTTGCAGCGTCGAGTCAGCCGCCGTTCGTTAGAACGGCGGAATAGGTGTCCGCAGCGGAGAGCAAAGCGTCGGGACGCGTCCCCCAGTAACGCCTACGAGAAGTCAGCAACCTGAGCAGTCAGCGCCACCAGGATCTCCTTGAGCTCAGCTGCACGGTCCCTCTTCTTCTGGACCACCGCGGGCGCAGCCTTGGCCACAAAGCCCTCGTTGTCAAGCGTCTTCTCGCAGCCGGCGAGCTCCTTCTGGGCCGCGGCGATCTCTTTCTCCAGGCGTGCCTTCTCGGCCGAAAGATCAACCTTGCCCTCGAGCACCACAAAGACCTCGACGCCGCTGTCGACCACGGCGATGCTCGCCGCCGGTTTCTCAACGTCGGTACCCATGACCAGCGAGGCGGTGTTGGCCAGCGGCTCGATGGTCGAACGCAGGCTCTCGAGCTTCTCGATGTCCTCGGCACCGGCGCGCACGACCACGTCGAGCTCAGCCTTGGGGCTTAAGCGATAGCGCGAACGCGTGGCGCGGGCGGCGGAAACGACGGTGCGGCACAGCTCAAACGCGCGCTCGGCGTCCTCGTCGACATACTTGGCGTAGTCGGCGGGCTCGGGCCACTTGGCGATCATGAGCGCCTCGGCGCGGTCCACGTTGCCCTCGGCGTCCAGGTCGAGCACGCTCGCCGGCATGTTGTCCCAGATCTCCTCGGTAACAAACGGCATGAGCGGGTGCATCAGGCGAATGGAGGTGTCGAGCACAAAGATCAGGTTGCGCTGAGCCTGCAGGCGACCCTCGCCCTTCAGGCGGGCCTTGGTGACCTCGACGTACCAGTCGCAGACCTCGTTCCAGAAGAACTGCTGCACGCCGCGGGCCATGTCGCCAAAGGTGTACTTCTCGATACCCTCGGTGACCATCTTCACGGCCTTGGCCAGGCGACTGAACATCCAAGCGTCGGCCGGCGTCTCAACGACGGGCTCGCCGGGCGTGTAGCCCTCCATGTTCATGAGCAGGAAGCGGCTGGCGTTCCAGATCTTGGTCACAAAGCTCTTGGCCTGGTCGGTACGCGGGCTGTCGATGAGCTTCTTGGTCTTCTTGTCGATGTTCGCGTCAAACTTGACGTCCTGGTTGTTGGTGCACAGCGTGAGCAAGTTGAAGCGCATGGCGTCGGCGCCGTACATGCCAATGAGGTCCATGGGATCGACACCGTTGCCCTTGGACTTGGACATGCGGCTGCCGTCCTTGGCCAGAATCGTCGGGTAGATGACGACGTCCTTAAACGGCACCTCGTCCAAGAAATACAGCGAACTCATGACCATGCGGGCGACCCACAGCGCGATGATGTCGCGTGCGGTGACGAGCGCCGTCGTGGGGTGATGGCCCTCGAGCAGCTCCGGCTTTTGCGGCCAGCCCTGCGTGGCGAAGGTCCACAGCTGCGAGCTGAACCAGGTGTCCAGCACGTTCTCGTCCTGATGCACGTGATGGCCGCCGCACTTGGGACACACATCGGTGTCCTCGGTGAGGGCGTCCTCCCAGCCGCAGTCCTCGCAGTAGAACACGGGGATGCGATGGCCCCACCACAGCTGGCGCGAGATGCACCAGTCCTTGAGGTTCTCCATCCAGGTGGTGTAGGTCTGCGTCCAGCGCGCGGGGTGGAAGGTGACCTTGCCGGAGTTGACGGCGTCGAGCGCCGGTCCCTTGAGCTTGTCGACGGCCACAAACCACTGCTCGGACAGCCACGGCTCCAGCGCGGAGTCGCAACGGTAGCAGTGCATGACGGAGTGATCGAGGTCCTCGACGTGATCGAGCAGGCCGTGCTCCTCAAACCACTTAATGACGGCCTCGCGGCACTCGTCGCGGTTCATGCCGGTAAACTCGCCGTAACCCTCGACGACCACCGCGTGCTCGTCGAAGATGTTGATCTGCGGCAGGTCGTGGGCCTGACCCATGGCGTAGTCGTTGGGGTCGTGGGCCGGGGTGACCTTAACGAAGCCGGAGGCAAAGTTGGCGTCGACATGCCAATCCTCAAAGATGGGAATCTCGCGGTCGACGATGGGGAGCTTGACGGTCTTACCCACAAAGGCGGCCTTCTCGGGGTCCTTCGGGGAGACGGCGACGCCCGTGTCACCGAGCATGGTCTCGGGGCGCGTGGTGGCGACGACGATGTAATCCTGGCCGTTGACCGGCTCGGTCAGCGGGTAGCGCAGGTGCCACAGATGGCCCTTCTCGTCCTTGTACTCAGCCTCGTCGTCCGAGATAGCGGTGGTGCAGTTGGGGCACCAGTTGACGATGCGCTTGCCACGATAGATCAGGCCGTCGTGGTACCAGTCGCAGAAGACCTTACGCACAGCCTGGGCGTAGTCCTCGTCCATGGTGAAGCGCTCGTTGTCGAAGTCGACGGAGCAGCCCATGCGCTTGATCTGCTCGACAATGATGCCGCCGTACTCGTGGGTCCAATCCCAGCAGGCGTCGACAAACTTATCGCGGCCGATCTCCAGGCGGCTGATGCCCTCGCTCTTGAGCTTCTTGTCGACCTTAGTCTGCGTGGCGATGCCGGCGTGGTCGGTACCGAGCACCCAACGCGTGGACTTGCCGCGCATGCGGGCCATACGGATGATGGCGTCCTGGATGGAGTCGTCGGTGGCGTGGCCCATATGTAGCTTGCCAGTCACGTTGGGAGGCGGAATGGTGACGGTGCAGTCGCCCACGCCCTCACGGCGCTTGTAGTAGCCGCCGTCGAGCCACTTCTGCAGGATCGCCGGCTCGTTGGTCGACGGATCGTAGTTCTTGGGCATCTCTTCCATATATCTCTCCCTGTCCCGCCGGCGTGTCCGCCTGCTTGGTTTTCGCTCGGTCAGGTCCTGGCTCGCGCGAAGAGCACATTAAGTGCTCTTCGGCTCGTGCGGAATCTACGAAAACCAAGCAGGCGGACGCGCCTTAGGTATCGATTACTTCAGTCTGATATGACTTCGCTGAGGCTTAAACAAACACACAGAATAACACAGGTAGTTGGGTGTTTTGCGTATATATAAAATAGCCTCCGACCGCGGATGGTCGGAGGCTATTTGCAAGCACGTTTTTGGCAGGTTTACCCGTAGATGCGTTGGGGCTGTTCTTCGCCCTTAACCGCCGCTTCGGTCACGATGACCTTGGCGACACCCTCCTCGCTGGGGAGGTCGAACATCGTCTGCTGAAGCACGTCCTCGCAGATGGAACGCAGGCCGCGGGCGCCGGTCTTGCGGGCGAGCGCCATACGGGCGATCTCGTGAAGGGCCGCGGCCTCAAACTCAAGCTCAACGTCCTCGAGCTGGAACATCTTGCGGTACTGACGCACCACGGCGTTCTTGGGCTCGGTCAGAATCGACACCAGGTCGTCCTCGTCGAGCGCCTGCGTCTGGGTGACAACGGGCGTACGGCCCACGAACTCGGGGATCATGCCAAAGGCGTTGAGGTCCTGCGGGAGCACCTGACGCAGCAGGTCGTTCTCGTCGACAGAGGTGGGGCCGGCGATCTCGGAGTTAAAGCCCACGCCCTTGTTGCCCACGCGGTCGGCGATGATCTTGTCCAGACCCACAAAGGCACCGCCGCAGATAAACAGGATGTTAGTCGTGTCGATCTGCAGCAGCTCCTGCTGGGGATGCTTGCGGCCACCGGTAGGCGGAACGCTGGCCACCGTGCCCTCAAGAATCTTAAGCAGCGCCTGCTGAACACCCTCGCCCGAAACATCGCGGGTAATGGAGAGGTTCTCAGCCTTGCGGGCAATCTTGTCGATCTCGTCAACGTAGATGATGCCAACCTGTGCGCGCTCAATGTCGCCATCGGCAGCATTAATGAGCTTGAGTAGGATGTTCTCCACGTCCTCGCCCACATAGCCGGCCTCGGTGAGCGCGGTGGCGTCGGCAATGGCAAACGGCACCTCGAGGATGCGCGCGAGCGTCTGGGCCAGCAGCGTCTTGCCGGTACCGGTGGGACCGAGCAGCAGGATGTTGGACTTGGCGAGCTCCACCTCGTCCATGTCATCGTCAAGCTGCGAGTCCAAACCGTCGTCAAAGGCCGAAAGCGCAGCACCGCCCTCGATGACGCGGCGGTAATGGTTGTACACGGCAACCGACATGGCGCGCTTGGCGTCCTCCTGGCCCATGACATAGGCCGAAAGCTCGTCATAGATCTCGTGCGGCGTCGGCACGTGCGTGATGACCTGGCGATCGTCCTCGAGCTCAAAACCCTCGGTCTCGGGGTCCGCGGCGGGCTGGGATGCAGCCTGGCCGTGGTCGTTGAGGAAGCCCGGCAGCTTGCCGTTGCGGGCAGCGTCCATAAAGTCCGAAGCCAGCGACTCCTCAAGGATCTCGGAGCAGGCGGCAACGCACTCGTCGCAGATAAAGATGTTGGTCGGACCCTTTACAAGGCGGCGAACCTGCCCCTGCTCTTTTCCGCAGAAGGAGCAGCGGATGGGGTTGCCATTCTCGTCAAAGTTGTCCTGCATGTTTCCTGCCATCCTAGGCGTCCTTCGCGGCGAGATCGCGCGAGGTGACGATACGGTCGATCAGGCCGTAGTCGAGGGCCTCGGCAGCGGTCAGGTAGTTGTCGCGCTCGGTGTCGGCCTGGACCTTCTCGATCGGCTGGCCCGAGGCATCGGACAGGATCTGGTTGAGCTCGCGGCGGGTCTTCTTGATCTCCTCGGCCACGATCTCGATCTCGGTCTGCTGACCCTGGGCACCGCCGCTGGGCTGGTGAATCATGACCTTGGAGTGCGGCAGGCAGAAGCGCTTGCCCTTGGCGCCGGCCGAAAGCAGCACGGCAGCCATAGACGCGGCCATACCGACGCAGATGGTGGAGACCTGCGGCTTGATGAAGTTCATGGTGTCAAGAATCGCCAGGCCAGAGTAAACCTCGCCACCGGGCGAATTGATGTAGAGCGAGATATCCTTCTCGGCATCCTGGCTCTCAAGATGCAGCAGCTGGGCAACGACCAGGTTGGCGCTGACGGAGTTGATCTCCTCGCCCAAGAAGATGATGCGGTCGTTGAGCAGGCGCGAATAGATATCGTAGCTGCGCTCGCCGCGCGGCGTCTGCTCGATAACGTATGGCACGAGGGCGGAATCGAACTTAGCGATCATACGCATCTCCATTTCTCTCTTGCGGACCAAATTGGTTCTAGATAAACGTACGGTGCCCGCATGCTATGCATTGGCTGGCACCGTACGAAGCTACCGGATAACCGGTGTATAACTTTACCCCATCACGGGCGCACGCATGCGCTCGCGGGCAAGGTGGCGAGAATTACTCGGCGTCCTTGGCGGTCTCGTCGACCTCGGTCACCTTGGCGTTCTCGACCAGATGGTCGACGGCCTTGGAGCGACGGATGGACTCGCGGACGGCAGGCATGCGGCCATCGGCGATGAACTCGGCCTTGGAAGCCTCGACGTCCTTGACGCCGGCCTTCTCGAACTCGGCGTTGACGTCGTCCTCGGTGACCTCGATCTTGAGCTCACGGGCGAGGGCGTCGAGAGCCAGGGACTCACGGGCAACGTCGTTGGCCTGCTTGTGCAGGTCGCCGATGAACTGCTCCATGGTCAGACCGGAAGCGGGCAGCCAGGTGTCGAGCGTCATGCCGCGGGCAGCGAGGTTGGACAGGAAGTTCTGGCCAAGCTCCTCAAAGACGGACTGCTCATAGTCGGCGTCCATCTCATCGAGCTGCAGGCGCTCGGCGAGAGCGGAGACGCAACGGTTCTCCTTCTCGGCCGGGAGGCGGGAAGCCTTGTCCTGCTCGATCTCGATCTTGATGGCGTCGCGCATAGCGTCGATGCTGTCGAAGCCAAAGTCGGACTTGACGAGCTCGTCGGTGAGCTCGGGGGTGTTGCGGACCTTGATGCCCTTGACGGTGACCTCGACGGTGTGGGTCTCGGCCTCCTCGCCCTCCTCGACCTCGTCGGTCCAGGTGACGGTCTTGACGTCGTCAACGTTGGCGCCGATCAGGGCCTCGTTGAACTCCTTGGGGTTGCTGTCGCTACCGGCGATGAGCATGCGGCCCTCGGCGGCAAAGTTGTCGGCGTTCTCGACGGCCTTGAGATCGACAGTCACATAGTCGTCAGCCTCGACGGCGCGACCCTCGACGTCCTCGAAGGTGGCACGGTAGTTGAGGAGCATCTCAACCTGGTTGTTGATCTCGGACTCGGTGACCTCCGCAGGGGGCATCTCGATCTCGACAGCGTCGAAGGAGGAGAGCTCAGCAGCGGGACGCAGGGAGAACTCGACGGTGTAGGTGTAGTCCTCGTGATCCTTGGCGAGGTCGAGCTCCTTGTAGTCACCGTTCTTGGTGGGGACGATGTCCAGCTCGTTGAGCACGGCGGGCTCGTTGGCGGCGATCAGGTCGTTGGTGGCCTGAGCGAGGGTAGCCTCGGCGCCAAGAGCGGAGTCGATGACCGGACGGGGGGCCTTACCGGCGCGGAAGCCCGGGAAGCGGTACTTCTTGGCGGTCTCCTTGTAGGCCTTCTTGATCGCGGCGTCGACGTCGGCGGCCGGGATGGTGACCGTAGCGGTGAGCTTGGCGTCCTTGACGTCAGAAGCGGTGATGTTCAACACGTTCCTCCTCATACTGCCCAGCTTATCTGAGGTGCTGGTACCTTTATGCAACAAGCGTCGCGAGGGCATAAGCCGACGCGGGTGCGTTGGTGCGGGCGAAAGGACTCGAACCTTCACGGGAATCCCACCAGAACCTAAATCTGGCGCGTCTACCAATTCCGCCACGCCCGCATGAGCGCACAGATTAGGAATGATAGCAGATACGAACGGCAAGCGCACGCAGACGTTTTTAGCTCACGACCTCACCACGAGTGCAAAAGGCGGGACGAGTTGCCCCGCCCCGCCAATTACGACTTGTTCGCCGACCCGCTACTCCCCCAGCAGCGCTTTCTCCGGCGTGATGGGCAGCGAGCGCACCTGGTGGCCGGTGGCGTGTGCCACGGCCGAGGCAACGGCGGCGAGCGGCGTGTTGATGACGACCTCGCCGATCGACTTGGCGCCAAACGGGCCCGTCGGCTCGTAGCTCGGCTCAAAGGCCACGCGAATGCTGCCGATATCCAGGCGCGTGGGCAGCTTGTAGCTCATAAAGTTGCCGGTGCGCAGACGGCCGCGATCGTCATGCTCGACAATCTCGTAGAGCGCGTGGCCGATGCCCTGGGCAATGCCGCCCTCGGCCTGAACGCGCGCGAGCGCCTCGTTGATCACGGTGCCGCAGTCGACGGCCGCCGCATAGTCCACCACGGTCACCTTGCCGGTGGCCTTGTCGACCTCGACCTCGGCAATGCCGGCCATAAACGGCGGGGGCGAAACGGGCAGGCAGGCAGAGGCGTGCGAGGTCAGCGCGTCGCCGCCCGCGATGTTCTTGACGCATAGGTTGGCAAATTCGCGCAGCGTGAGGTAGCGGTTCTGCTCACGAGCGGCACGCTCGTCGGACAGGCGCACGTACTGGCCGTCGAAGACCACGTCGGCGGCGTCAACGTCCCACATCTGGGCGGCCTTGGCGCAAATCTTCTCGCGCAGCTCGGTCGCGGCGTTCTTGGCCGCCAGGCCCGTCACGTACGTGCCCGAGCTCGCGTACGAGCCGGCGTCGAACGGCGACACGTCGGTGTCCACGCCGCGTACCACAATGAGCGAGCTCTCCACACCCAGCTCCTCGGCGGCAATCTGCGCCAGGATCGTGTCGACGCCCATGCCGTTATCGGTGGCGCCGGTGCCGATGGTAATGAAGCCGTCCTCTTCCAAGCGCATGTCGATGCCGGCGATATCCACGTTGGAGATGCCCGAGCCCTGCATGGTGAGCGCACAGCCCAGAGCACGCACACGGTCGCCCAGGTCGACGGCTAGCGGCTTGTCGCGCCAACCGATCATGTCCATCGCGCGCAGCAGGCAGCGGTCGAGCGCGCAGGCGTTGAGCTTCTCGTTGTAGTACTGCGGCATGATCTCGCCCTCGCGCACGATGTTCTTAAGGCGCAGGTCGGCGGGGTCCATGTGCAGCATGTCGGCGAGCTCGTTGACGGCGCTCTCCACGGCAAACTGGCCCTGGGTGGCACCGTAGCCGCGATACGCGCCGCCGCGGTTGGTGTTGGTGTAGACGGCGTCCCAGCTAAAGCGGCTCGCCTTCACATGGTTGTAAATCGGCAGGCTCTTGTGGCCCGAAAGGCCGATCGTCGTGGTAGCGTGCTCGCCGTACGCGCCGGCGTTGGACAGCGTGTGCAGATCGATGGCCGTAATGGTGCCGTCGTTCATGGCGCCCAGCTTAACGGTCATCTGCATCTGGTGGCGCGAGTTGCCCGCGGTGATGGTCTCCTCGCGGGTGTAGCAGCAATAGCTCGGACGGCCGGTCTGCTGGGTAACGAATGCCACGAAGATCTCGCAGCAGCCCGTCTGCTTGGAGCCAAAGCCGCCACCGATGCGCGGCTTAATGACCTGCACCTGCGACTGCGGAATGTCGAGCGACTGCGCGACCATGCGACGCACGTGGAAGGGCACCTGTGTAGAGGTGGTCACGGAGATGCGCCCAAACGCGTCGGTCGTCGCGAAGGCTCGGAAGGTTTCCATGGGCGCGGTCTGGGTGGCCTGGCTGGTGTAGGTGCGCTCAAAGACGATGTCGCTCTGGGCGAAGGCCTCGTCCAAGTCGCCAAAGTCGTTCGTGCCGCTGCACACCAGGTTGCGTGAAACGTCGCCGCCCTGCGGGAACATAAAGGTCACGTCGCCCTCGGGGTGGACAACGATGTCGTTATCGAGCGCCTGGGTAAAGTCGAGCAGCGGCTCGAGCACCTCGTAGTCTACCTTGATGAGCTTGAGCGCCTTGTCGGCGGCCTCCTCGGTCTCGGCGGCGACGATCGCCACCTCCTCGTTTTGGTAGCGCACGAGGTTCTCGAGAATCAGGCGGTCGTAGGGACTCGGCTGCGGATAGCTCTGGCCGGCGATGGTAAAGCGGCGCTGAGGCACGTCCTCGTAGGTGTAGACGCCCACGACGCCCGGCACCTTCAGCGCACGCGAGGTGTCGATGGAGCGGATCTTGGCGCGCGCATACGGACTGCGCTTGAGCTTAACGATGAGCGCGCCGGCGGGCACCATATCGCCCGTGTAGACGGGACGGCCCTCGAGCAGAGCCTTCGAGTCCTTCTTGGGCTGCTTGTGGGTGATCTGCTTGTAGGAGACGCCGTCGGAGCTCGTGTCGTTGACGGGCAGCTCGGGCATCTCAAAGCCCACCTGTACGCCAGACTCGTTAAGGAAGCGCACGATGGCGCGCAGCTGGCTCTCGTAGCCGCTGCAACGGCAGAGGTTGCCGGCGAGCTGGCGCGAGAGTTCCTCTCGCGTGGCGACGAGGCTCGGGTCCTCCTTGGCGGCGCGGGCAAGCGCCAGCACGTTCATGATGAGGCCGGGGGCGCAAAAACCGCACTGCTCGGCACCTTCGGCAGCCATCGCGCGGGCAAGCGCCTCGGACTCGGCCTTGAGACCCTCGAGCGTGGTGATGGTATGGCCCTCGACGCGCGCGGCGGGAACCGAGCAACTCAGCACCGGATCGCCGTCGAGCCACACCGTGCACAGGCCGCAGTTGGTGGTCTCGCAGGCGCAGCGCACCGACGTGCAACCCTGCTCGCGCAAAAGCGAAAAGAGCATGGTGTCGGGGGCAATCTGAACCTTGACCTTACGGCCGTTGAGCGTAAAGGAAAGATCGATGAGTTTGGCAGCCATTAGCGCACCTCGCTAGAATCGACGCCGGGCACGCGGCGGCAGGAATACTCGTCCGTGGCATATTTGGGGACCTGAACGGTCTCGAGCTCGCGGGCAAGCGCGGCCGAAAGCTCAATGCCGGCGGCGCGGCGCACGGCCTGCACGGCAAGCGGCGCCGAGATGCGACGGCGATACTCGGCCGAGCCCCACATGTTGGTGCCGTAGCTCAACGCGCGTACGGACGCGGCCAGGGCGCGAAGCTCATCCTCGGAAGGATGCTCGCTGGTGAGGCCGCATGCCTCGCCCTGCAGCAGGGTCGCACGCAGCGGGCGGGCCCCCACGGTGACATGCCAGCTGTTATCCCACCAAGCGGCGGTAACGTTTAGGGAGGGGAAGTCGGTCGCGGCCTTGCGTACGGCCTCGTAGCTCGCGCGGTAGTCGTGCTTGACGACCACGACGTGCTCGATCACGTCGCGCACATAGCCCATGCTCACAAACTCGGCAAGCGGCACGCGGCCGGCACCCGTCAGCTCAACATACGAGTCGAGCGCGAGGAAGGCGGAGAGAACGTCCGAAAAACCAAAACGGCCGTAGATGCTGCCACCCACCGTGGCGGTATTGCGCAGCTGCACGCCCACAATGTCGTGGACGGCAAACTCGAATACGTTGTTGACGAGCGCGTTGAGCTCGGCATGGCGCTCGAGCTGGCGCAGGGTGCACATGGCACCGATGCGAAACTCGGTCTCGGTCTCCTCGATCTGATCGAGTCCGCAGGCCGAAAGGTCAATCGCCGTCGCCACGCGACGCGAACCCAGGCGCATCCAGATGCCGCCGCCCACAATCTTGTTGTTGCGGTTCTTCTGCAAGAGCTCATAGGCTTCGGCCGCGTTTCCAACACGGACGTAGGTACCGAACTTGAGCACGTTCTCCCCCATCTCTTCACTTGTCCAGTACTTTTAAGTGTACCAAACGAGGGGCCGCACACCGATTTAGGACAAAATCCACCCACCCATCCATAACTTGCGGTGATATACGGACTGATTAGCCGTTCTGGAACGCAAAACAATCCGTATTCCACCGCAAGTTATGAGGAGTCCTCCGGGATAGAAAAGACTCCCAGCCAAGATGACTGGGAGCCTTCTGCGATGCTATATCGAGCGAAGATTTAGCAGACGCCCTGAGCGAGCATGGCGTCAGCGACCTTCAGGAAGCCGGCGATGTTGGCGCCCATGACGAAGTTGCCCTCCTCGCCGTACTCCTTGGCGGTATCGTCCACGTTGTGGAACATGC
>DXLY01000044.1:0-4110 GCA_019414465.1 Collinsella sp. | reverse complement strand
AAGTTGCCCTCCTCGCCGTACTCCTTGGCGGTATCGTCCACGTTGTGGAACATGCCGCGCATGAGCTGCTCGAGCTTGCCGTCAACCTCCTCGAAGGTCCAGGACAGGTGCTCGGCGTTCTGGCTCATCTCCAGGCCGGACACGAGCACGCCGCCGGCGTTGGCAGCCTTACCGGGCATAAAGGCGACGCCGTTCTCCTGGAAGTAGGTCGTGGCCTCGATGGTCGTGGGCATGTTCGCGCCCTCGCCGACCACCTTGCAGCCGTTGGCGACGAGCGCCTGGGCGTCCTCGAGCAGCAGCGTGTTCTCGCGTGCGCAGGGCAGCGCGATGTCGCAGGGCAGCTGCCACACGCCACGGCCGTCGCCCTCGTGCCACGTGGCATTGGGCTTCTCGTCGACATACATAGCGAGCGTAACGCCCTTGTCGTGGCCAGAGCGCTTCTTGTTGTAGATGTGCTCGAGCACGGTGTAGTCGATGCCGTCGGGGTCCTCGACCCAGCCGTGGGTATCGGAGCAGGCCAGCACCTTGCCGCCGAGCTGGGCGACCTTCTGGACCGCGTAGATGGCGACGTTACCGGAACCGTGAACGACGACGTTCTTGCCCTCGAAGGAGTCGCCGCGGCTCTTAAGGTACTCGTCCACAAAGTAGGCCAGACCGTAGCCGGTGGCCTCGGTACGGGCGAGCGAGCCGCCAAAGGAGAGGCCCTTGCCGGTGAGGACGCCGGTCCACTCGTTGGTCAGGCGCTTGTACTGACCGAACAGGTAGGCAACCTCGCGGCCGCCAACGCCCAGGTCGCCGGCGGGAACGTCGGTGTTGGGACCGATGTGGCGATAGAGCTCGGTCATGAAGGACTGGCAGAAGTGCATGATCTCGTTGTTGGACTTGCCCTTGGGGTCAAAGTCGGAGCCGCCCTTGCCGCCGCCCATGGGAAGGGTGGTCAGGCTGTTCTTGAGAATCTGCTCCAGACCCAGGAACTTGAGCATGCCCAGGGTGACCGTCGGGTTAAAGCGCAGGCCGCCCTTGTAAGGTCCAATGGCAGAGTTGAACTCGACGCGGTAGCCGCGATTGACATGGACCTTGCCCTGGTCGTCGACCCAGGGGACACGGAACATGACGATGCGCTCGGGCTCGACGAGGCGCTCAAGCAGGGCGGCCTCCTCGTACTCGGGATGGGCGTCGAGCGCCGGCTGGATGGTGCCGAGGATCTCGGTCGCGGCCTGGATGAACTCAGGCTGCTCGGGATAGCGGGCCTTGAGCTCGTCGAGAACTTTCTGCGTGTAGCTCATGCTTCCTCCAATTGATGGAAAAGAAAAGTGTCGTTCGAGGCGCCCCATGCGCCGCGAGCTTTATCGAGTATGGATAATATCGCACTGTTGCAGCAAAGTTTCGCATAAGCCGACAAGCAGATGTTTCGTTTTGATTACGATGCAGGTAGAAGCGTTTTTGAGCACCCGACCCACAAATCGCGTGTTTCGAAGCTGTTTCGTCCACGTGTTCCAAACCACCACATTGGGGACAGACACCTGTGTGGTGGTGCCGGTGGCTAGAGGACGAGCTGATGGTAGTCGGCGGGGGTTATGCGGCCTTCGGTGGCAGCACGGAAGGCGGCGAGTGCATCGCCCGAGAACGGAATGGCCCAGCACAGGCCGCAACCTGCGGTGATGGAGCCGGGCAGCGGCATGATGCGCCCAGGAACACCGGCGGCAAGGCACAGCTGTTCGCATTCCATCACATCGAAGGTGCTGTCGAACGACACGATGATTTTGCGTTCATGGTCGAGAGTATCACCGGACGGGCCTTCGCGGTGTGCATCGCGATACGCCGCGGCGGCCGCTTCCTCTTCCGCAGTATGTCCACAGCCACCGCAACCGCAGGTACAGGGTTCGGACCCGTCGCAAGTGCAAGGTTCTCCCGTGTCGGGACAAATATCGTGAGACATGGCAACTCCAATCGTCTAGGCGAGTAACTCGGCCGCCGCAAACTCCTCGGGCGTATTGACGTTCTCGAAGCAGAGCGTCGAGCCGGCGACCGCGACAATCTGAGGCTCGTCCAAATACCCGGCATTCACCCGGTCGATCAGGCAGCGGATTCGCTGACGGTCATCGGCGAGCAGCTCTTGGGCAACCGGCGCACACGCGTCACGGCGCCAGACGGCGCAAAGCGGCTCAATCCCCCGCTCCTCGCGCGGCACGCACACGTCGAGCGCCTCGGCCTCGACACAGCCAGCAAGGGCACCGATTAGCTCCGAAGAGACAAACGGCATATCACAGGCGACGATAGCAACGAGAGGCAGCCGGGCCGCAGTCAGCGAACTCGCGATGCCGCGCATGGCGCCCGCCGACCCTTCTAGGTCCGCCACCACACGCGGCACCAAGCCGCCAAACGCGCACTCCTCAAGAAAGGCAAGCTCGCTGGGACGCGACGTCGTCACGACCAACTCGCCGGCAACTGGCGCCAGCCGACCCAGCACGCGTTCGATGAGCGGCTCGCCGCAAAACGCCATGCGAGCCTTATCGCAGCCCATGCGCGAGGACATCCCGCCCGCTTGAACGACGCAAGAAAGATCGGCCCGTCTTACGGTAGTCATACGGCAAACCACCCCCATCGGCATGCTCAAAACCCGGCACGCGAAGCCAAATACCGTCGCCGATAAAGCGGGCGGTACGGCAAACCTGTGCAAAAACAAAACAGCGCCTTTGCGGCACGCAGCAAGACCGCGAGCACAAAAGCGCTGGTAG
Organism: Collinsella sp.; assembly: GCA_019414465.1. GTDB lineage: Bacteria > Actinomycetota > Coriobacteriia > Coriobacteriales > Coriobacteriaceae > Collinsella. Next base: position 1,372 of record DXLY01000044.1, on the reverse strand, counting down.
CGTATGGCGGGAACGTATGTGAATCGAACACATCCAAGACGTTTTGCACGCCTCGCAACGGTTTTGAGGACCGCGGAGCCCACCGGAGCCCATCCGTTCCCAAGTGCGCCGGTATTTTACCAAACCGAAACGGCTCCATCCCAAAAAGACGAACAAGAAGTTGCGGTGGAATAGTTCCTGTATTTGCTGCCAAAGCCTCCAAATAGGAACTATTTCACCGCAACTGAGGAGGCGGGAGCGAGTGACCGGCCTAGCGCAGGGACCTCAGGCCGCCGGCGTCCTTGTCGAGCACCGTAAAGCGCACGGCATCCAGGTGCTCCAAGATGCTGATGGCGCGTTTGCGCGACACACCCAGGGCCTCGCGCAGTACGCTCGTGGTGGCAGCACCGCCGGCTGCCTCAATGGCGGCGGCAACAAGCTCGCGCGCATGGGCCTCGGCGGCAGCGGACAGGGCAACGTCGCGCTCGACCTTCACGATGGAACGATTAAGCGAAAGCTCGCGCAGGGCACGCGTCATGGTGTCGCGATCGAGCTGCAACTGCTCGCCCACCTCGGGCAATATCGGTGCATCGAGGCCGGCTTCGTCCAGCAAGGCAACGATCCGATCGCAAGCCTCTCGCACCACGCGTGCGGCTGCGGCGGCCGAGTGTGGATCGAAAACCTCGGCGCCCTCGGAGGCACACACGCCGCGCGAGCAGCCCTCGGCAATCAGGGCCGCGGCAACGCCATCATCAGCGGCAGGCCACGCAGCATGGGCAACGGCGCCGGGCGTAAAGCCCGTCTCCTTGGGAGACGCCGCGTGCATGGCTGACAGGGTCGCCGCCAGTGCATCCATCGCAGCGTCAAGCACCACGGCGTCCGCCAAGTAGTCCGCATCACCCACAGCAAGCTTGCGAACAGAGCCCTGCGACACCAACCCGCGCAGTGCGGCATCGACCTCGCCGACACCAAGATCCAAAGCGTCGGCAACATCAACCGCCGTAACTGGCAGCATCTGCAGCGCCAGCCAAGCGCCCACACCGCCCGCGGTATCGCCGGACTCAAGCGCCGCAAACAGTGCACGCTCGCCAGCAGAAAGCTCGCGCGAGCGACGGCAGCGCGAAAGCAGCACGCGCCCGCCGCCGATGAGCATAACGGGCGAATACGACAGCACCACGGCATGGTCTCCGGCACACAGCGGCAGCGGGTCCTCCAGGCGCACCTGCACGGTACGGGTCTCGCCCACCGCCATGGGGGCCTCGCCCTCCAAAAGCATGATGCGGCCGACGACCTCGGCCGTGCCGGCCATCACATGCACACGCGCGCCCGACTCGAGCACGCGCGGCTTGGTGCCCTCGCGACCTAAATACGTAAACGCCATCATAAAGCGCAG
>DXLY01000043.1 GCA_019414465.1 Collinsella sp. | reverse complement strand
TCTCCCACGTAATTGCAAAGCTTTTTCTATTCTTTTGTTAGCCCGTGGCGCACTTGGGTATAATGCCAAGCGTTCGCCCTATTAGCTCAGGGGATTAGAGCGTCTGCCTCCGGAGCAGAAGGCCGTTGGTTCGAATCCAACATGGGGCACCATCGAACGTAAGACCGTCCGAACCTCGCATGGTCCGGGCGGTTTTCTTATACCGACGCGACGTGATGGGACGTGGTATGGCAGCAACGGATATCGAGCGCGGGCTTTCGACCGCCGAGGTCGAGGAGCGCATCGCCGCCGGTAAGATCAACCGCAACATGGAGCTCAAGACCAAATCGGTCCGCGAACTCATTATCGAAAACCTCTGCACGCTGTTCAACTTGATCAACGCGGTCTTGGCGATTTTGGTGTTGCTGACCGGTTCGTTTAAGAACCTGACGTTCTTGTTCGTGGTGTTTTTGAATACGGCTATCGGCGTCATCCAGTCCATGCGCTCCAAGAAGATGGTCGATAAGCTTACGCTGCTGACCTCCAAGAAGGCCATCGCGGTGCGTGACGGCTCCGAGGTGGAGCTCGACCTGGACCAGATCGTGCTCGACGACATCATCCGCCTGGGGCGCGGCGACCAGATTCCCGCTGACGCCGTGGTGGTTTCGGGCGAGGCGCTCGTGAACGAGAGTCTGCTGACGGGCGAGAGCGACCTTATTAAGAAACAGCCCGGTTCCGAGCTCATGAGCGGCAGCTTTATCGACTCGGGCCTGCTGCGCGCCCGCGTGATCCATGTTGGCGCCGACAACTACGTGGCCAAAATTAATAACGAGGCCAAGTACGTCAAAAAGGTCAATTCCGAGATCATGAACGCGCTTAACGCCATCGTGCGCTTTGCGAGCATCATCATGATCCCGCTCGGTTTGGCGTTGTTTGCCTCGAGTGTGAGCGAGCTGTGGGATGCCGCGGGAACCCCGGGCGATAGCGCGCTTTCGTGGTGCTTCTCCGAGCTGTTGGCTGGTCATGTGCCTTCGTCGGCGCTGCTGTCCACGGTGGGCGCCCTGCTGGGCATGATCCCGCAAGGCCTGGTGCTTCTGACCTCGTCGGTGCTCGCCATCGCCACGGTGCGCCTGGCCCGCCGCAAGGTGCTGGCGCAGCAGCTTTACTGCATCGAGACGCTCGCTCGCGTCGACGTGCTGTGCCTGGACAAGACGGGCACCATCACGTCGGGTCGCATGGAGGTCGAGGGTACGTATCCGCTGCCGGTCGAGGGTATGGGTGCGGGGGAGGGCGACGCCGCCGTTCCCGTCGATACCACGGTGCTCGATTTTGCTCTGGCTAACGTCGCACGTGCGACCTCGGCCGATGCCAACGAGACCTGTCAGGCGCTGCTCAACTATTACGCCGACCGTCCGGTCGAGGTGTCCGAGCCGCTGTCGGTCATTCCGTTCTCGTCTTCCAAAAAGTGGAGCGGCGCGTCGTTTGCACAGGGCTCCTATGTGATGGGTGCGGCGCAGTTTGTGCTCTCTGATCGTGCGTTTGCCCAGGTCGAGAACCGTGTCGCCGAGCTTGCCGATACCTGCCGCGTGCTCGTGGTGGCGCGCGTGGACGGCTTTACGCCCGATGGCGATATGGTGGGCGAGGCCGAGCCCGTGGGCTTTGTGACCATCCGCGACGAGATTCGTACCTCGGCGGCCGAGACCATCGGCTACTTTAACGAGCAGGGCGTGACGCTCAACGTGATCAGTGGCGACGACCCGCGTACGGTGTCGTCGATCGCGCGCGTGGTGGGCGTGCCGGGGGCGGACGCTTATGTGGACGCCACGACGCTCGATACGCCGGCCAAGCTCGATGCCGCAGTGGACCGCTACCATGTCTTTGGTCGTGTGACCCCGCAGCAGAAGCGCGAGCTCGTGCAGGCGCTCAAGCGCCGCGAGCACACCGTGGCCATGACAGGCGACGGCGTCAACGACGTGCTGGCGCTCAAGGAGGCCGACTGCTCCGTGGCCATGGCGGCCGGCTCCGATGCCGCGCGTAACGTGGCCGAGATCGTGCTCGTCGACAACGACTTTGCCTCGATGCCCGCCGTGGTGGCCGAGGGCCGTCGCTCCATCAACAACCTGCAGCGTTCGGCTTCGCTGTTCCTGACTAAGACGCTGTTCTCGATGGGCCTGGCGGCGCTGTGCATCGCGCTGCCGCCGTACCCTTTCGAGCCGATTCAGATGACGCTCATCAACTTCTTCTGCATCGGCGCGCCGGGCTTTGTGTTGGGCCTGGAGCCCAACAATGCTCGCGTGAAGGGGTCGTTCCTGACGAACGTGCTCAAGCGGGCACTGCCGGCGTCGATTGCGGTCATTTTGGCCGCGGCGCTCGATATCTTTGTGGCGCGCGTGTTTGGCTTTAGCCAGCTCACGCTGTCTACGATGTGCCTGCTTTCGTCGTGCGCGGCGAGCGTCAGCCTGATCTGGCGCATCTCGCAGCCTCTCACGCCCTTACGTGTGGTGCTCTTCGTGTTTGTTGTCGCCGGCATCCTGGTGGGCGTTATCGGATTCCCGGAGCTGCTGTCTATTGCCAACCTGTCGATGGGCCAGATGGTAATCTTGGCTGTCATCGTGGTCTTTACCTGCTCGGTGTTCTTTAAGCTCGCCACGATGATGGATTCGCTCAAGCCGCGTCGTCGTCATGCCGCAACTGGTTTTGGCCGCGGTGTGCGCGTCCACCTGGGTCGCGGTGGCGGCAAGGTGAGCTCGACGGGATCGACCGCCCAGCGTTTTGCCAAGCGCGTCGCCGCCGACATGGCGCAGCGCCGCGAAGATCGCACCGCTCGCGAGGCCGAGGCCCGCGCACTCGAGGGCGTGGCCCAGGCCCAGCCCAAGAAAAAGAAGGGTAGCGGAGCCAAGCGCTCTCGCGTAACCAAGTCCGCCCAAGGCATCAAAGTCTCGATGCCGAGCAAAAAGAAGAAGTAACTACGCGCCCTGGCGATGTTGAATTGGTGCCTTGCTCCTGTAGGGCCGTGGCGATGTTATGCTCTAACCTCGATTATTTGAATTGCTTCGAAAAGAGGATGCCGTGATCTGCCCGCATTGCCTTAAGACTATCGAGGACGGCGCCTCGTTCTGCCCCTACTGCAACGCCTATGTGGGTCCGGGCGATGGTCCCGAGCACACCGAATTCGTGTTCTGTGAGGGCTGCGGTGCCCGTCTTTCTCCGCATGATCGTACGTGCCCCAAATGCGGACGCCCCGCTCCGGGTATCCTCTCCGAGGATGCGGCAGCATCCGACCTGGCAGCGGGCCGCACGGCGGGCTTTCCGCGCCTAACGCAAGAGCAGATCGATACCGAGGTGCCGCATGCGCCGGCCTCTGCCGCTGCGGTGCTTTCGGACGCCGCCGACCCCAATGAGACCTGCGTGCTGCCAGCTTTCGATAAGGATTTCGGTATCCCCAAGGTCGATATTCCCACGCCCGTTTCCCTGCATGACGATGCTCAAAAACCCAAGCGCAAGGTGCACCCCGACGAGGACGCCTATCACAAGCATAAGCGTCATATTCCCAAGCCGCTCATTATCATCGCGGTCCTTGCCGTCGTGTGCGGTGGTGCCTATTGGTTCGTGACGACCGATCCCATGGGTGTTATGCCTGGCTTCTACGACCAGTTTGGCCAAGCTGCACAAACCACCTTCCCCACGCGTCAAAAGGGCGAGGCGACTGAGGACGATACCAAGCAGGGCGATTCTGCCGAGGTGGTTCAGGAAGAAACCGTGCTCACCGATGATCAGCTCTATACCAGGCTCGATGGTCTGTATCAGACCATCGTGTCCTACGTTGACGAGGACCAGATCGGCGAGGTCATCGATTCCTTTAACAACGGTTATCTCCGAACGCCGCTGTCCACCCGTCAGGAGCTGTCGCAGAGTGCCTACGCCCTACGCGACCAGATCAAAAAGACGCAAGATGAGCTCAACAACCTGAAAGTACAGGACGATACGGTCTATGCGGATGACATCGCCCACTTAAAGCAGCTTGCCGAGTGGATGTATGAGCGCGTCGACGTGATCTGCCAGAGCTGGGATATCTCGCTGGCCATTCCCGATGGCGAGTCGATGAGTTCCCACCAAAGCGAGATCCTGGCGCCCATCGCGCAGAGCGGCAACAGCGCGCTGAACCAGTACGATGCCAATGTGGGTTCCTGGAAGCCGCAGCAGCGTTCCTAAAATTAGTTCGCCATAGTCGGCATAACCTACGTGCGCAATTGATGTAAACCCGTGCTTATTGCTACAATTCGTACAAATATGCTTTAAACGCACGAGGAAGGAACCACATGTTTGGTTTTAAGAAAGAGCTCTACACGCCCGAGTATCAGCTTGTCGGCGACGAGTGCGCCGTAATCGAGACGTCGAAGGGTACCATCAAGGTCAAGTTTGACGGCGAGGGCGCTCCCATTCATGTCGCGAACTTCTGCGAGCTTTCCACGATGGGCTTCTATGATGGCCTTAAGTTCCATCGCTATGTGCCCGGTTTTGTTATCCAGGGCGGCGACCCCAATACCCGCGACATGTCCGGCGCCGACGTCGCTGCCGGTCTTGAGGGCCCCGACGGTATGCCCGGTACCGGTGGCCCCGGCTACTGCATCAAGGGCGAGTTTGCCACCAATCCGCGCAACAGCCATGTCGATGGCGCCCTTGCCATGGCACGCTCCATGGACCCCGATTCCGCGGGTTCGCAGTTCTACTTCTGCCTGGGTGCCCAGCATAACCTCGATTCCGGTTACACCGTCTTTGGTACCACGGTCGAGGGTCTCGATGTGATTTCGCAGCTGCGTGCCGGCGACGAGATCGTCCATGTCGAGATCGTTCACGAGTAAAGGGGACTTCCTTGAATAGCCAGCTGATCCAACAGGGCCGCGCCGCTTACCGCGCGGGTGATTTTTCTGCTGCAGCCCAGATGCTTGGGGCGGCAAAGACTCCCGATGAGATTATGGGCGAGGCCGATCACCTTCGTGGCAACGCCTTGATGCACCTTGGCATGTATGCCGAGGCCGCCGAGGCCTATGCCGCCGCCCTCAACGACGGTACCTACGGCAAGCGCGGCGCGCTGCTCACCAACCGCGGCAAGGCGCTCGCCGCCGTGGGCGACTACACGACGGCCGCTCAGGCTTTCTCTGCCGCTACGCAGGATGCTTCCTATGCCACGCCGTTCAAGGCCTATCTGGGCCTGGGCAATGCGCTGTTCCAGTCGGGCGACTATGCCAACGCGGGAACCGCCTTCCGTCAGGCTGCCATCGACGGCGCCAATCCGGCTCCTGCCGCCGCACTCGGCGAGCTCGGTCGTTGCTTCATTAAGCTCGGCCGTCCGGCGGATGCCGTGGAGACCTACCGCACGGCTATCGACTTTGCCGGCCCCCGCGACGACACGCGTGCGCTCAACGCCGGCATGGGTCAGGCGCTTTCTGCCGCCGGCCGTCCCTCCGACGCACTCGACGCCTTTAACGCCGCTACTGCCGATGGCATCTACCAGCTCACCTCCGAGCAGGCCGATGAGCTTGCCCGCGTGCACGATTCGCTTGCCGCGCTGTCTGCCCAGACGGCTATGGCCACGGCTCCGGCGCCCGCGATGGACGCTCCTGCCGTCGATCCGCTCGATCCTACGGGCGCGACCGGTCAGTTTATGCCCGATCCCTCGGACACCGGCTTCTTTACGCTGTCCGAGTCCGAGATGGTCCAGCAGGACCGTCAGGATCGTAAGCAGGCCAAGGTCCGTCGTCGCCATCGCCACACGGGTCTTAAAGTCTTCATCGTGCTGCTTCTGCTCATTTTGATCGCCGCGGGCGGTCTGGGCTTTGCCTACACGCGTGGCTTTGGCTTCCCGTCTCAGGAGTCTGTCGTTACCGATCTGTTCCAGGCTGCCGGCGACGGTGACGCCGCAAAGGCCGAGTCTTGCCTGGCCTCGAGCCTGTCCGAGGACGCTAAGTCGATGATCATCTCCTCGATTCCGCAGGGTGCCACCGTGTCCGTCGAGGGCATGGATCAGTCCATGACCGAGACGACCGCCAAGGTGAAGGCATCGCTGTCCAAGGGCGGCGAGCAGGAGTACACCGTCAAATTCGTGCGCTCCGACAACCATATCGGCTGGGCCGTTTCTTCGCTCGATATGGATTTCTCGGCTGCTGACAACCAGTAGTGACCTTATGGGATTTAGCTTTGCCCGGCGCTTCACCGCAAGTGAGGCGCCGGGCTTGCGCTAGTATGATGAGCTAGTAGTTTTCCAGCAATCATCCAACACATCAGGAGTTGCGTTGTTTTCTTTGATGGATATGTTCTTCGGTAGCTATGCGGGCGATCTTGCCATCGACCTCGGCACCGCCAATACGCTTGTCTCCGTGCGCGGCAAGGGCATCGTCATTCGCGAGCCCTCTGTTGTCGCCATCGACAAGAACGACGAGCGCATCTTGGCGGTCGGTATCGAGGCAAAGCGCATGCTCGGCCGTACGCCCGGCAACATCGTGGCCGTTCGTCCCCTGAAGGACGGCGTCATCGCCGACTTCGATGTTACCGAGGCCATGCTTCGCTACTTTATCGACAAGGCGTCCGAGAAGCGCTATCCGTGGACTCCGCGTCCGCGTGTTGTCGTCTGCGTTCCCTCCGGTGTCACGTCGGTTGAGAAGCGCGCTGTCTTTGAGGCCACGATCCAGGCCGGTGCCCGCCAGGCCTATCTGATCGAAGAGCCCATGGCGGCTGCCATCGGCGCCGACCTGCCCGTCGAGGAACCCACCGGCTCCATGGTCATCGACATCGGTGGCGGTACCACCGAGGTTGCCGTTATCGCTATGGGCGGCATCGTCGTCTCGCAGTCTATCCGTATTGCCGGCGACGAGTTCGATCAGGCCATCCTCACGCACGTTCGCGATGCCTACAACCTGGCCATCGGCGAGCGTACGGCAGAGGACATCAAGATCAAGGTCGGCTCCGCCGTGCCGCTCAAGGATGAGCTCGACGTCGAGGTCAACGGCCGCGACGTGATCACCGGTCTGCCCAAGACCGTGCGCATCGAGAGCGAGGAGATTCGTCGCGCACTCAACAAGCCGCTCGACGAGATGGCCAAGGCCGTCAAGGACGCACTCGACGCTACGCCTCCCGATCTTGCCTCGGACCTTATGTACTATGGCATTTTGCTGACCGGTGGCGGCGCGCTGCTGCGCGGTCTCGATGTGCGCCTGCGCGATGAGACCGGCGTTTCGGTCAACGTCAGCCCCACGGCGCTCGATAACGTTGTTAACGGCTGTGCCCGCGTGCTCGAGGCCAATGCGTTTGATGGCGGCTTCGTCCAGACCAATGCTTAATTTCCAAAAGGTGGATTCCATTTGGCACGATCTTCGGGTTTCTCCACAAATCTGAATACCAAGCGACAATCAACGGGTATGCGCCCGTTGATTGTTTTCAGCCTGATTTCGGTGTTGCTGCTCACGTTTTATATTCGTGAGGGCGAGACGGGGCCGATTCATGCCGTTCGTTCGGGCGTGACGACGATTACCTCGCCGGTGCGTTTTCTGGGCTCGACTGTGGCGGCTCCCTTCAATGCGATCGGTAACGTGTTCTCTAACCTTACGGCGTCACAGGACACGCTTGACGAGCTTAAGAAGCAAAATGAGGAGCTGACCTCCAAGGTTGCCGAGCTCTCCGAGGCTCAAAAGACCGCCGAGCGACTGGAGGGTCTGGTCGGTCTGCAGTCGACCTATAACCTCAAATCGACCGCTGCTCGTATCGTTGGTGCCTCCGGCGATGCCTGGACCTCGACCGTTACCATCGACAAGGGCTCTGCCGACGGCCTTACCATCAACATGCCCGTGACGAGTTCTGCCGGTGTTATCGGCCAGATCATCGAAGTCTCGGCCAAGACGTCCACCGTGCGCCTGATTGGCGACGAGAACTCGGGCGTGTCCGCCATGGTGCAGGACACTCGCGCCCAGGGCATGCTGCAGGGTCAGGCTGACGGCACGCTGCGTCTTGAGTACGTGAGCGTCGACTCCGACGTTAAAGTTGGCGACATCATCGTGACCTCGGGCATTGGCGGTGTGTTCCCCAAGGGCCTTCCGCTCGGCACCGTCTCGTCGGTTGAGAAATCGGCAAACGACGTGTACTACACCATTGTGGTGCGCGCTCAGACTACGGCCGAGAACAACGAGGAAGTGCTGGTCATTACCTCGCTGACCGACGAACAGTCGGCCTCGGATGAGGATGTGAGCACGGCCAACAGCACGCCGCAGGGAACGTCGCGCGATGCTGCGACCAAGACGAAGGACGAGAGCTCGGATGACAGTTCCGACACGTCCGAGACGACCGATTCCGGCTCGAGCGAATAGGGGGCATGTCCATGGATCTACACGAGCAGGGGATGAGCTCCCGCACGTTTGTAATCGCCGCCATCGTGTGCGTGCTGCTGCAGGCAGGCCTGGCACCGCAGATCTCCGTTGCGGGCGGTCGCGTCAACTTCATGATTATCCTGGTGTGCCTAAGCGTGTTCTCGGGCGACCCGACCCGTGCCGTCGCGTGCGGTTTTTGCAGCGGCTTGTTTTATGACCTGTCCGCTGCCGTGCCGGTGGGCGTTATGTCGCTCCTGCTGACCGTGGGTTCTTTTGCCCTGGTGCACAGCGCAGTCGGTCAGACGGGCGGTACCCCGAGTGCGCGCGGCGTCACTGTGGGCGCCTTCGCGCTCGTCATTAATGTGATCTACAGCATCATCTTGCTGTTTATGGGTTTGGAGACGAGCTTTGTCGTGGCGATCTTCGGCCATGCGCTGCCGTCCTCGATCCTGACGGGTCTGGTTGCCATTCCGTTTTTGATGTCCGGCGTCGTGCCACAGTCCGGCTATGGATTCTCCGCACGTGGCGGACGCCAGACGGGTATGCGCTTTAAGCCCAAGACCCGCAAGCTCAAATAGGGGAGGCCCGTAGATGTCTTCCCAGTTGACGGTTATTATCGCCGGTATCGTGCTGGTCGTGGCCATCGTGGTCGCGCTGGTCATCATGCGTCGTGGCGATTCCCGTTTTACCTACGATACGCAGCATGGAACGGCCCCGCGCGCCACCGAGGGCGAGGGCAATACCGCGGCGACCGCCTTTAAGGGCCGCTTTTCCATCCTCACCACGGGTGTGGGCGCGATGTTTGCGGCGCTCGCCGTCAAGCTGTGGGGCATGCAGATGGTCTCGTCGGACTATTACGAGAAGCAGGCTAATAGCAATCAGACTCGCACCGTTACCACTCCCGCTGTGCGCGGTCGCATCCTCGACCGCAATGGCGTGGCACTTGTCCAGAACCGTCCCTCACTTGCTGTCGTGGCCTACCGCGACCTTGCCGAGGATGAGGTTCTGGTTCGCCATCTTGCCAACGTGCTTGGAATGCCTTACGTGGCGGTCCTTCGCAATATTCAGGACAATTCCGAGGGCGCTCAGAGCCTGCATACCATCGCGACGGACGTCCGTCGCTCCACGGTTGCCTATATCAAGGAACACGCCGGCGAGTTCCCGGGCGTCAAGATTGCCGAGCGTACCGAGCGCCAGTATCCATACGGCGAGACGGCATGCCATATCTTGGGCTATACCGGCACCATTACCTCCGAGCAGCTCGAGGCCCAGAATAAGAAAACCTCTGGCGATGATGATGCTTCTGCTGGCAAGATTACGTACCAGTCGGGCGATATCGTGGGCCAGGCGGGCGTTGAGAGCTACTACGAAAACCTGCTGCAGGGTATTCGTGGCGAGCAGACCGTCAAGGTCGATGCTTCGGGCAATGTGACCGGTCAGGCCGGCGCCGTGCCCGCGAAGGCCGGCTCCGACATTAAGCTCACGCTCGACCTTAAGATCCAACAGGCCTGTGAGACGGCGCTGGCGAGCGCTATCGAGCTTGCCAAGACCACTGGCTACAGCAATGCCGGCAACGGCGCTGTGGTGTGTCTCGATCCCAACAATGGCGAGATCCTGGGCATGGCGAGCCAGCCCAAGTTCGATCCGTCCGTCTTTATCGGCGGCGTCTCAAATGACGTGTGGACCGAGCTCAATGATGACAAGGGTTCGCACCCGCTGCTCAACCGCGCCATTAGCGGACAGTACATGTCGGCCTCGACCATCAAGCCGCTCTCGGCACTGGCCGGTCTTGAGTTTGGAACCTACACTTCAACGCAGACAACCAACTGCACGGGTTATTGGACGGGTCTGGGCAAGGCTTGGGGCAAGCGCTGCTGGCTGACGTCTGGCCACGGCACCATGACGCTGCAGTCGGGTATCGCCAACTCGTGCGACCCCGTCTTCTACGACATGGGTAAGGCGTTCTTTTATGACGAGCAACATCCCGAGGGCCTGCAGGAGGTCTTTCGTCGCTGGGGCCTAGGCAAGACCTGCGGTATCGATTTGCCGAGTGAGGGCGCGGGCCGTATTCCCGATGCCGAGTGGAAAGAGTCGTACTTCACCGACGCCTCTGCCGAGGACCGCAAGTGGAATGCCGGCGATATGACCAACATTGCTATCGGCCAGGGCGACATCCTGGTGACGCCCCTGCAGATGGCGTGCGCCTATATGGGTCTTGCCAACGGCGGCAAACAGTACGTGCCTCACGTATTTTTGTCTGCCGTGTCGCGCGATGGCGACGGCGATGCCTATAAGTACAATGGCAAGGGCAAGAAGAAGCGCCTGGAGGCCAAGATCAACAGCGATTCGGATTTGGCTCTTGTTCGCAACGGCATGCACGACGTGATTTACACGGCATCGACGTCCCTGGCGGCGCACTTTGGCACCCTGACGCCGCAGGTATACGGCAAGTCGGGCACGGGCGAGAAAAGTGGCGAGGACGAATACGCGTGGTTCTGCGCCTATGCACCGGCCGATGATCCCAAGTATGTCATCGCTACCGTCCTGGAGCAGGGCGGCGGTGGCTCAGATACCGCGATGCATGTCGTGCGCGACGTGCTCGGCGTGATTTATGACGAGCCCGATACCTCTTCGGCCTCGGGCGATTCTTCGGTTCGATAGGAGGTTGCGATGGATTTTTCTCCGGCGGATCTGTTCCGTTCAACCAAGACCGGCTCTCGCAGCAGCCTGGACCGCGTCAACAAGCAACTTTCGGCCTCGCGCGGCACGTTTCGCCAAAAGGTGCATATCGGTGTGCTCGTGGCTACTGTGGCGCTCGTCGCCTACGGTGCCATCATTATCTGGTCGGCTTCGCAGTTTAAGGCCGATGCATCGTTTTCACGCCATCTTCTGGGAATTGGCATCGGGGCGGTGCTGGCGGTGCTGGTCTGGCGTACCGACCTGCGCGGTATTTCCAATTTCTCGACGGCGTTGCTCGTCATCGACCTGATCGTGATCTTCTCGCCCAAGATTCCGGGTCTGTCCTATACGGGCGGTCTGGGCATGACGGGCTGGATCAAGATTCCCGGTATCGGCTTGACGTTCCAGCCGGTTGAGCTTGCCAAGCTCATCACCATCTTCTTTATTGCTACGCTTGGTTCGCAGTATAACGGTCGCATCGATACCGTTCGCGACTACGTCAAGCTCTGCGGCATGCTGTCCATTCCGTTTTTGGCCGTCGTTGCCATGGGTGACCTGGGCTCGGGCCTGGTCGTGCTGGTTTCGGGCGCCATCGTCATCTGCATGAGCGGTGCACGCCGCGAATGGGTGCTGTCGACCCTGGCCCTGCTCGTGGGCCTGGTGGCCCTCGTCCTGGCGCTTGATTCGGTCTTTGATTCGTTGCTCGGCCACGATGTGCTCATCAAGCAGTATCAGATGAACCGTCTGACGGTCTTTATCGACCCCGATAATGCCGATTCGGACGATGCCTACAACCTGCAGCAGTCGCTTATCGCCGTTGGCTCGGGCGGCTTCTTTGGTAAGGGCCTGGGGCATGCGACGCAGTCGGCCGGCGGCTTTCTGCCTGAGTTCCACACCGACTTCGTCTTCGCCTTCCTGTCCGAGACCTTTGGCTTTTGCGGTTCCTTTTTGCTCCTGTGCCTCTACGTGCTGCTGATCTTTTCGACGATTCGCGTCGCCTTTAAGTGCGAGTCGCTGTTTTTGCGTCTTTCGTGTGTGGGCATCGTTGGCATGTGGGCGTTCCAGACTTTCGAAAACATCGGCATGTGCATCGGCATGATGCCGATTACCGGTATTCCGCTACCGTTTATTAGCTTCGGTTCGTCTTCGATGATGATTCAGCTGCTGACGGTGGGTATCGTACAATCCATATGGCGGCATCGTTCGGGCGCCGCGTAACCGCTGGAGGGGTTTGCTATGAAAATTCCCGTAGATAAGCTGACCCGCGCTTTTAAGATGGGCGCGTCCGTTAAGAAGGATTCCGATACGCCGGTGCGCGTCTCGGTCTATCTGGATTCGTCCGCCTCGCGCTTTCTGGCCGAGACGGTGCGTGACGCCTTTGTGCCGCAGACGACCTCGGGCATTGTGCGCGTCGAGCGTCTGGGGGAGGAGCGAATTGCTCCAAAGACCGATACCGATGTGGTGCTGGTGCTCTCGTGTGGTTCCGACCGCTTGGAGAGTGCCGTGCAGGAGCTCGTGATCGCCGGCGCGCCCGTGTGCGTGCTTGCCGAGTCTGCTGTGGAGGTGCCGTTTATCGAGGAGTCCACGCCCATGCTCGGCGTGGTAGCGGCAATCGATAAGACGTATCTGCTCGAGACGCTTGCCCGCTGGATTCTCGATCGCACCGACAAGGAAACGGCTTTTGCGGCGAACTTTGCCTTCATGCGCATCGCGGCGGCCAACCGTATCATCACCTCGTGCGCGCTCACCAATATGGCGACCGGTGCACTGGTGTTTTTGCCGGGCGCCGATTATCCCGTTATGGCGCTGGCGCAGGTGGGCATGCTCTTTGAGCTCGCTGCCGTCTTTGGACGCGGCATTAAACCCGAGCGTGGCTACGAGGTCGCGGGCGTGCTTGCCGGCGGTCTTTTGATTCGCGCGGTCACCCGCGCGCTCGTCAAGCAGACGCCGCATATTGGGTTTGCCGTCAAGGCGCTCACTGCTGCCGCGGGCACCTATGGCATGGGCCGTGCGCTCGTTTCGCTCTACGAGCGCGATGTCGACTACAGCCGTGCCAATGAGGTGGTCACTGCCACGTTTTCCCGCGTTCGCGATCTTGTGACCACGGTCGCGGGCGCTACCCGTCCTATGGCGTCCTACCAGGACGCATCAGATCTCGCTGCTTAGGGGTTTTCCGTTGCGCGTTCCGTACCAAGATTGTTTTCATTTAATTGAGCCGTTGCTCGCCAAGGTCGAGAAGCCGAGCCGCTATATCGATCACGAGTGGGGCACGCTTTCCAAGGCCGATGCCGACTACCGTTGCTGCCTGATCTACCCGGATGTGTACGAGGTTGGTCTGCCCAACCAGGGCATCGCCATCCTCTACAACATCCTTAACCAGGCCGAGGGCATCTCCTGCGAGCGCGGCTATGTGCCGTGGCCCGATATGGGTGACGCCATGCGCGAGGCGGGCATTCCACTGCTGTCGCTCGAGGGTGCAGCGCCGGTCGCTTCGTTTGATATCGTCGGCCTGCATGTGCCGCACGAGATGGCGGTGACGAACTTCCTCGAGGCTCTCGACCTCGCTGGCATTCCGCTGTTAGCGGCCGACCGAGGTGAAGACGACCCCATCATCATCGCCGGCGGCCCCTCGGTGTACAACCCCGAGCCGTACGCGGCCTTCTTCGATGCCATCCTCATCGGTGAGGGCGAGGAATCGCTGCTCGAGACCTGCCAGCTGCATCGCCGCCTGCGTGACGAAGGAGTCCCGCGCGCGCAGATTGTTGAGCAGCTTGCATCCATTGCCGGCAACTACGTGCCGTCACTCTATGAGGTTCGTCATGACGAGCCCTGCTCGCCGCATGGCTACACCGTGCCACGTGAGGGCAAGGATGCGCCGACCGTGGTCTACAAGCGCGTCGTCGAGGATTTCGGCGCCACGAATCCGCTGTCGCAGTCGTGCGTGCCCTATGCGCAGCTGGTTCACGACCGCCTGTCTATCGAGATCCTGCGCGGCTGCGCCCGCGGCTGTCGTTTTTGCCAGGCCGGCATGACGTATCGCCCGGTGCGCGAGCGCTCGACCGACCAGATCGTCTCGTCGGTGATTCAGGGCCTGGAAAAGACTGGCTATGACGAGGTGTCGCTGACCTCGCTCTCCACGACCGACCACTCCTGCATTCGCGACGTGCTCGGCAGGCTCAACCGTCGCCTGGAGGATACGGGTATTCGCGTGTCTATTCCGTCGCAGCGCCTGGATTCGTTTGGCGTGGATATGGCCGAGTCGGTCGCCGGCGAAAAGAAGGGCGGACTGACGTTCGCGCCCGAGGCCGGCAGCCAGCGCATGCGCGACATCATTAACAAGAACGTGACCGAGGAGGACCTGGACCGTGCGGCCAAGGCGGCCTTCGAGGCCGGTTGGAACCGCATGAAGCTCTACTTTATGATGGGCCTTCCCGGCGAGCGCGATGAGGACATCGTGGCCATCGCCAATCTGGCCGATCACGTGCTGGAGCTCGGTCGTTCCGTGGTGCCCAAGGCTCGTCGCGGCTCGATTTCGGTGTCGATCTCGGTTTCGGTCTTTATCCCCAAGGCTGCCACGCCGTTCCAGTGGTGCCCGCAGCTCGACTACGACGACGTCAAGCGTCGCCAGAAGCTGCTTATCACGAGCGTTCGCAACCGTGCCGTCCGCGTGCATTACCACGATGCCGAGACCTCGCTCATCGAGGCCGCGCTTTCCCGCGCCGGTCGTGACATGACGCCCGTCATCATCGATGCTTGGCGCTCGGGCTCTCGCTTTGACGCCTGGGTAGAGCATTTCTCGCTCGATAACTGGAAGGAAGCTGCTGCCAAAAACGGCATCGACCTCAATGAGCTCGTGCACCTGCCCTACGAGTTGGACTGGCGCCTGCCGTGGGAGCACGTGAGCCCCGGCTGCACGCGCGGCTTCCTCGAGCGCGAGTACCGTCGCTCGCTCGAGGGCGTCACGACTCCCGACTGTACCCGCACGTCGTGCACCGGCTGCGGGATCTGCCCCACGCTCCACGCCAAGAATGTATTGATGGGTGATCGCGCATGAGTGAGCGCCTGACCGACAACCCCTCGCTCTTTAGACTTCGTGTTCGCTATGGCAAGCGCGATCGCCTTAAGTACCTGGGCCATCTCGAAGTAATCCATACCATTGAGCGCATCGTGCGCCGTGCGGGACTTCCCTATGCCGTCACGCAGGGCTTCTCTCCGCACATGCGCGTGGGCTTCTCTTCGGCGCTGCCGGTGGGTACGTCGTCGACCTGCGAGTGGTATGACCTGTTTATGACCGAGTTCGT
>DXLY01000042.1 GCA_019414465.1 Collinsella sp. | reverse complement strand
GCCGTGGAGCTCGGGGGCGAGTTCTTTAACGGTGATGAACAGATCCGGATTTGCGGAAGAAGCACCGTTCAGGTCCATAGACTCAACGTCGGCCTTGATGCCCTCCTCCTCGCAAAGCTCCTCGACTTTGCCAGCGAGCATCAGGCTGGACCCGATGCCGTTTCCGCATACGGTGATGATATGCATGGCAACCTTCCTCTCCTACACGTGACGGTTTTCCGTCTATCCAAAAGCGGCGACGCATCGCCGTGCCATTAAGGCCTAAAAGAATGAACGCATGGTCTCCAAAACCTGCTCGGGCGTATCGCATGCGCTGAGCTTGGCAACGCAGTCCTCGTCCTCGAACATCTGCGAAAGCTCCGCCAAGCAGCCAAGATGAGCCTTGGGGTCGGGTGCGCAAATACCCACGAGCACGTGAACCGGATCGAAATCCTCGTGTCCAAACGCAATGGCAGGGTCAAGCGTGACGATACAGATCCCCGCTTCACTCACATTGCCATCTGCCTGAGCGTGGGGCATGGCGATGCCCTCTTCCAAGACCATATAGGGGCCGAATTTGTGAACCGATGAAATCATGGCGTCAACATAGCTCTGGTCGCATTTGCCAGCGTCTACGAGCAACTTACCGCATGCCTTGATCGCTTCCTCCCAGTCGGAGGCCTCGACGTGGCAGGCAACAAGCTCGGGCTTAAGAAGATCGGTCAGCATGCTCGTCCCCTACTCCTCGGGCAGGATATGAAAACCAAGCGCCTGAATGTCGCGGGCAAAGCCCTTGACCGTATCAAGCGAGTACTCAAGCAAATCTTTCCCGAAATTCTTGCGCTTGGCAAGAAGGGCATTGGGGACCGTAATGATCTGACAGCCAACGGACTCCGCCTGGAAGATATTGAGGACCTCGCGCGTAGACGCCCAGAGAACCTCGGCAGCAGGCTTAACGGCAGCCTTCTTTACGGACTCCGCCATGAGGGGCAGCGGATCGACGCCGGTATCGGCAATGCGACCGGCAAAGATGGACAGAATAGAGGGGGTCTCAGCAGAGACGGCATCGACAAACTCGTCGACCTGCTCGGGCGTGAAGATAGTGGTGACATTCACCTTGATGCCGTCGGCAGAAAGGCGCTTGACCAGCGCGGCAGTGGACTCACCCTTGGTGTTGAGCGCCGGGATCTTAACGTAGACGTTGTCTGCCCAGGTTGCGATCTCGCGAGCTTCGGCTTCCATACCCGCCTCGTCGTCGGCGAATACCTCAAAAGAGACCGACACATCAGTAATGTGCTCAAGAACCGTCTTGGCAAAAGCGCGGTAGTCGGTCACGCCGCCGGCCTTCATAAGGGAAGGATTGGTCGTGAAGCCCTGAACGTTGCCATTGTCATGCATGTCAAGCATACCCTCGAGGTTAGCGCCGTCGGCAAACACCTTGATCGCCATGTTCGGTCCTTTCTCATCTAACACTATTGCTATCGAAAGCCTTCTTCTTTGTTTCAAAAGCTTTTCGGTTTTCTTTTATAAACCATTTCAAAAGCTATCGAAAGCTCAATTGTCAACTTTCCGTGAACGGTCGAATATCGGACGTGAACGTACTTCTTTTGGGCGGCACCTTCAGAATGAGACTCTTTATAGCCCGTTTACGTGCGAACTATCTGCTACGCATGCATTTGTGACATGCCATTCCGTTCTTTTGATTCATTCGAATTTGCCTTGTTCTTTTCATATCGATACGTTATATTTCGATTACGAAAGGCGCATCTTTTACCTTTTGTTCAAAAGGAGCGGCATATGGCATCTACTTCAGACCTTTCACCGGCCGAGCGTCAGCGATTTATCATGAATTGGCTGGCCGAAAAGCCAAATATCTCGGTATCCGACATCGTTCGCCGTTTTTCGGTTTCGGAAGTCACCGCACGACACGACCTCATCTCGCTGGAATCCGAAGGCAAGCTGCGTCGCGTACGCGGCGGAGCGGTATCGCTTTCTCGCTCCAACGCAATCTCGTATCCCGAGGAGCGCATCAATGTCCAAGTCGAGGCCAAGGAAGCCATCGCCGCAACCGCAGCAACTCTTGTTGATGATGGCGATGTTCTGGTAATTGATATCGGCACCACAGGCTTTTACTTCGCTAAGGCCCTCATGGACAAGCGTGAGATCACCATTATCACCGGCGATCTTGCAATCGCGAACTACGCCAGCTTCAATCTCCCCAATGCTTCGGTAGTGCTGCTGGGCGGCTCCGTGCGCAAGGGCCACCTCTATCTCGCGGGCGCACTAACGCTCGACTGCATGAGCAAACTACATGCCGACAAGGCGTTTGTCAGTGCCGACGGATTCCACCCCGACCACGGTTTTACCGTCGAGCACGACTTCTCGGCCATGATCAAGCATATGTACCTTACCAACTCAAACCAGGGCTACATGATGGTTGACCAGGGAAAGTTCAATAAGACCAGTTTTTATCAGTCCGCGCAGATCGATGACCTCGACGGCATCATCGTTGATGGAGACGACGAGGGCATCATGACGGCGGCGATCGAGAGCAGTCGCAGTCATCCCAAGCTCTATATTGCAAAATAGCTCAAATGGCCGGGTCGCCCCCACTGCGGGCGACCCGGCCATTTATTAAATCAACCCAAAATGGCGCATCGCTGTGACGGTGCCATCGTGTGCGACATCGTCGGTCACGTAGTCGGCGACTGCCTTGACCTCGGGCATGGCGTTGCCCATGGCTACAGCCGTCTCGACGGCGGCGAGCATACCCAGATCGTTGCCGGAATCGCCAAAGCCAAAGGTGCGCGCGTTGCCGGTGCGACCCAGGTATTCCAGCGCTCGCGCCACGCCCACGCCCTTGTCGATGCCCTTGGGGCTCAGCTCGCGATTCTGACCACCGGTGTTGCACAGCTCAAACTCGCGCTCGATAAAGCCGTCATCGTTGGCTACGCGAGCCAGGTCGTACGCGTTAATGCACACCTTGCCTACGCGCAAGCGGCCATCGATGCGCATCTGATCGGTGCCATGCACCACGCCGGCGCCTAGCAGAAATGACTGTTCGACACCAACTGGCTCAAGTGAATAGGTGGCACCGTTCGTCTCGAACAATGCCTCGCCGCCCGCCACAGTAATGCGACGCGCGAGCTCCTCAACAATGTCCTCGTCAATGCAGTCCTCGTGTGCCACGCGGCCCTCGACCTCGAGCGTGGCCCCCGCCATGGCAACGATACCCGCCGGGTTCAGCGCGCGCAGGCCATCGGCAATCAGCCACAAGGGGCGACCCGTGCAGATAAATGCCTGGTGACCCGCATTGCGCAGGCGACCAAATGCATCGACAACGGCCTTCGACGGATGGATTGCATTGAAGTCCTTATCGGTCATATCGTCGGGATCGAACGACGTCAGCGTGCCGTCCACGTCAAAAAAGAGCACAGCGGGTTCGGGACACGCATCAATCATATGGGTTCCTTTCGAGGATAAGGGCAAACGAAGCATCCATCATATAATGGAGCGACGCAACCAGAGAGGTCACCCATGGAATTTTACGCAAGCTGCCCCGAGGGCTTTGAGTCCGCACTCGCCGATGAGCTTAAACGCCTCGGGCTTTCGCATGTCCGCCGCCTGAAGGGCCGCGCTACATTTGAGGGCGAGCTCGAAGAAGGCTACCGCGCCTGCCTGTGGTCGCGCCTGGCCAGCCGCGTGTTTGTGGTGCTCGGGCGCTTTGGGGCACAGGATGCCGATGAGTTGTACGACAGCGTTTACGACATCGCCTGGGAGAACATCGTCCGCCCCGGCGCCACCATCGCCATTACCGCCCGCGGCGTGACCGAGCAGCTGCGCAACACGCGCTTCTCGGCCCTGCGTGCCAAAGACGCGCTGTGCGACCGCCTGGCCGAGACCACGGGACGTCGCGCCGATGTCGATGCCGCCGACCCCGATGTTCACCTACTGCTTTCGCTGCGCCAGCGCCGCGCGAGCATAAGCCTAGACCTTTCGGGCGACCCGCTGTTCAAACGCCTGCCGCCCGCTGCGACTCGTGCCGGCGAGGGCGCACACGTGTTGCGCCCCGACTACGCCGCCCTGGTGCTGGCGCAGGTCGGCTGGACCGCACTATGCGAGCGCGAGCTGACGGCCGACGATTACGAGAACGAAGCCCTTCCCACGCTGATCGATGCCTCGTGCGCCGGCGGCGGCCTGCTGCTGGAGGCCGTGAACATTCTAACCGACCGCGCTCCGGGCGCCGCCCGCGAGCACTGGGGCTTTGAGGGCTGGCAGCTGCACGACGCCGCCCTGTGGGAGCAGCTGCTCGCCGAGGCACGCGAGCGCGAGGCGGCAGCGCGCGAGCGCCAGGCGCGCATCGTGGCCGTGGACATCGACCCCGCCGCCCGCAAGACCGCCGAGCGCATGGTCAAGTGCGCCGGCTACAAGCGCTTTGTCGATTTTTGCGCCGCTAAGCCCGCCACCGTGCTGGACCATGCGGGTGCTGTCGCCGGCGTTGCCGTGGTCGCAGACACCACCGAGACGCCGCTTTCGCTCATGCACGACGCCATGACGCTGGTCGGCGAGCTGCGCCGCGCGCCCGAGCTTACCGCCGCGCCGGTCGCCGCGCTCACCCGCGATGGACTTATGGCCCGCGCGCTCCATGCCGAGCCCGCGCGCTCCATCGCCGTCATGCCCAACAACGAAGAGGCGACTATTGAGGTTTGGCCCTCGCTTGACCACGCTGCCGCGGCATTTGAAGCTGCGACCAGCACGGATGCCGAGGACAAGACCGCAGATGCCGAAGACGAAGCCGCCAACACCCCCATGTCCGAACCCGCCGCCACGCTCGACCTGGGTGACGGCAAGCCGCTGCCCGTGCTCATCCCCGAGTCCGAGCAGTTCGCCAACCGCCTGCGCAAGAACGCTCGCCTGCGTCGCAAGTGGGCCAAGCGCGAGGGCGTGAGCTGCTACCGCGTCTACGATGCCGACCTGCCCGACTACTCCGCCGCCATCGACCTGTACGAGGGTTGCCCGCAGACGCCGGGCCGATGGCTCGTCATCGCCGAATACGCCGCGCCTAAGACCATCGACCCCGCACTGGCCCAGGCCCGTATGCTCGACATTCTGGCCATCGCACCGCGTATCCTAGATGTTCCCGCCGAGCATGTGCACGCCAAGGCCCGCATGCGTTCGCGTGGCGGCTCGCAGTACGGCAAGCAGGGCGCCGGCAAGGGCGGATCGGGCGAGCGCGCCAATATCGCACGCCGTCGCCTCCCGCTCATCGAAGAGGGCGGCCTTACCTTTGCCGTCAACTTTGACGACTACCTGGACGTGGGCATTTTCTTGGACCACCGCGTCACCCGCAACCTGGTGCGCGAGCACGCCAAGCAGGCGCGTCGCTTCCTCAACCTGTTTGCCTACACCGGCACCGCCACCTGCTACGCGGCCGATGGCGGCGTCGAGGAGACCGTGACGGTCGACCTCTCCAACACCTATCTGGACTGGGCCGAGCGCAACATGCGCCAGAACGGCTTTGTGGGTCCGCAGCATCACTTTGTGCGCGACGACGTGCTCGCCTGGATTCGCGACCAGCGCCAGACGCGCAACCGCTGGGACCTGATTTTTGTCGACCCGCCCACGTTCTCGAACTCGTCCAAGATGGGCCGCCGCACCTGGGATGTCCAGCGCGACCATGTTGAGCTGTTGGCCGGCGTATCGCGCCTGCTCGCACAGGGCGGCCATGCCATCTTTAGCTGCAACCTGCGAGGCTTCCGCCCCGAGACACGCAAGCTCGCACGCGCGGGCGTGGTGCTACAGGACATAACGGCGCAGACCATCCCCGAGGACTTCGCACGCAACCAGAAGGTGCACCATTGCTATATCGTGCGCCGCCTGCCCATCGAGGACGCCATGGCCGAGGTCGGCTTTAGCGCCGAGGAAATTGCCGAGCGAACCGAGGAGCTGCGCAACCCCGAGGCCCGCAAGCCCCGTGCGGCAGTACCCGCGCACGCGCAGGCCGGCAACGGCAAGTCCAACTTTGCCGGCAAACCCTCCCCCGCCGGCAAGCCCAAAAAGAAGAAGTTCTACGCCAGCAAGCCTAAGGGCAGATAACAAAGTTGCGGTGGAATACGGACTGTTTTGCCTGGAATTAGGCAAATTTAGACCGTATTTCACCGCAACTCATATTGGGATGGTGGTTGGCGATCTAGCCTTGGGTGACTAGGCGGTAGCCAATGCCTACATGGGTTTGGATGTAACGCGGATGCGCGGGGTCGGACTCGATCTTCTTACGCAACGTGCCCATAAAGACGCGCAGGCTCGCCAGGTCGCTCTTGGTCGCCGTACCCCAGATCTCGTGCAAGATAAACTGGTGCGTCAGCACCTTGTCGGCGTTGTGTGCCAGCAGGCACAAGAGCTTGTACTCGATCGGCGTCAGATGCAGTTCCTCGCCATCCATCGTGGCGATGCCGGCATCAAAATCGATATGCAACTCGCCGGTATCGAACGAGCCCTCGGAGACAACACCGCCCGCCTGCGCATACGAAAGGCGCCTGAGCGTGGTGCGAATGCGCGCGAGCAGCTCCTCGACCGAAAACGGCTTAGTCAGGTAGTCATCGGCGCCGGCATCGAGCGCTCGGATCTTGTCCGCGTCCTCGCTGCGCGCCGAAACCACGATGATCGGCATGCCCGACCACGCGCGCACCGACTCCACCACCTTGACGCCGTCCATATCGGGCAGGCCCAGATCGAGCAGCACAATGCTCGGCGCCTGCGACGAAGCGGCGGCGATGGCGGCGTGGGCGGTCTCCACAGCCATATGGCGCAAACCGTGCGCCTCGAGCGCGGCGACGATAAGGTTACGGACGGCGGGATCGTCCTCAACGACCAAGATGAGCGGTTTCACGGCAGAGTTCGGCACAGCGCTACTCCTTATCAAACGAAACGTCGGCGGCGGGAAGCTCAATCGTAAAGACCGAGCCGTGCGGGGCCGCCGCGGCAACCCCTATGCTACCGCCATGTGCCAGCGCAATGGAGCGGCAAAGCGAAAGCCCCAGACCCACGCTGCGCTGGCTATCGGCCAGACCATGGTTGGCGGTGTAGAACGACTCAAAGATGCGCTCGCGGTCCTCGGGCGCAATGCCCGGGCCGTCATCGGCCACCGAGCACGCCACACATCCATCATGGACGCCAATCGAGATTACGATATGCGAACCCGCAGGCGTATAGGTGATGGCGTTGTTCACCAGGTTTACCACCAGCTGCACCATCAGGCGCGCATCGACGTTGACGAGCGCCGGCTCATCGCACGCCACCACCTTAAGGTCGTGCTCGCGCACGGCCGGGTTTACGTGGCGCAGCGCCTCCTCGACGATATCGTCCATAAGCTCGAGCGTAGTCGACAGATGCATGCCGCCGCCCTCGAGCTTGGTGATGGCGAGCAGGTTCTCGACGGTGGCGTTGAGCCATTGCGCGTCCGAGCGAATGGATAGGAGCATGCCGCGGCGCGTCTGGTCGTCAAGCACGGCCGTGCCGGTCGAGCCCTGGTCGAGCAGCACGTCGGCATTACCCGAAATGCTGGTAAGCGGCGTGCGCAGATCGTGCGAGATGGAGCGCAGCAAGTTGGCACGCAGCTGCTCGTTTTTAGCGAGCACCGCCGCTTCCTCGCGGGCCTCCATGGCGCGGGCGCGATCGAGCGCCAGCTCGCCTTCGCTCACGATGGCATCGGCAAGCGTCCGCTCCTCGGGCGTCAGCGCATCGGGCTCGGCGACAATGGCGAGCACCCCCACCACCGAGTCGGGATCACCCGCGCGCACCATGGTGTCGCCCGAGTGCACGGTCAGGTATATGCCAAAGAACGCCGAGCCGCCATAGGTGGCATCGAGCGGCGTTCCCACATAGGCGGATGCCGAGAGCCGTGGCGGCATCTGGGGCGCTAGCTGGTGCACCGGCGCGGCATCGCCCACGGCCGTGTACATCGTGCGCGGCAGCAGGTCATCGTCTTCCGGATCGGCGCTATACCACACGACCGGACAGTCCGAAAGACGCGCCAGTTGCGTTGCCATAGCATGCACAATCTGTTGCTGATCGCCGCACCGCTGCAGCATGCGGTTAGTCTCGAGCACCATATGCGTGCGACGGTCGCTGGCGGCAGCCTGCGCCAAGGCGCGGCGCAGGGCCAGCGCAATCGAGCTCGACACGAGCGAGACCACAAACATGATAAAGAACATGCCGGGATAGACGCGGTCGATGAGCGACAGCGAGTAGCGCGGGTCGACAAACAAATAGTTGTAGAGCGCCACGGCAGCAGCCGAGCTCAGCAGGCAATACAGGCGGCTCCAGGTAAAGAATGCGCACAGCTGCACGGCGAACACATAGACGATCATGATGCTCGGCGCGAGTCCCGGATGGTCGAGCAGCGCGCCCACAATCGTCGCCGCGGCCAGCAGCCCCGCCGATACGCAGGCGTCATACAGAGGGCTGCGACGCGTCAGCGTTGTGCGCCGCCACCAAAAGTTCTCGGCAATATCGCCGTCCGCATGGACGTCCATCAGCGCCCCGCCCCTCTCTCAAAAACAAAAACCACCACAAAGGGGACAAGCACCTTTGTGGTGGTTTCCCCTTGTGGTGGTTCCAAGTGTATAGCCTTGCAGTCTACGGGCGCTCGTCGGGAGCCAGGCGCTGCATCTTGCTCACGGCCTTAAACTTGGTGAACAGCGGCACGTACTCAAAGCTCACGTTGGAGTTCTCCAGGCCGTACCAGCGCGCGGGGGTGCCGGCAGCGCGGCGGATGATGTACTTGAGCGTGATGGCCGTACGCTCGCTGGGCTCCACGTCGCTTTCGGGCGCCAGCAGCTTGCGGATCATGACGAACTTAAACGTACCGATGTTGCCCGGATCCTTGTAGACCGAGTAGTCGTGCGTCTGCGCCGGCAGCTCGCCGCTGGCAGCCAGGTCCTGAACAACCTGGCGCAGGTAAGCATTGACGCGCTGGTTGATCTTATAGCCCAGGTACAGATGCACGCGGAATACGTAGTCGGTGCCGAACGTCTCGACCGAGTAGGCAAAGGTATGCGGCTCGTCCATGGTCTCGACGTTCACGAACCACCAGGCACGAGCGCGCTTGGGGTGCTTGTCCAAAATCGAGTAGACGATATCGCGGTCGATATAGTCGGTGTTGGTGTCCTTGGTCAGGTACACGATGTTGTCGCTCACGAGCTCGTAGCGATCGTCGTCGCGCAGGCGCTTGAGCTGCGGCAGATAGCTGCGCAGCGGCAGCAGCGTAAACTGGCGCTGCTCAACCGCCGTGCCGTTGTACCAGCACACCATGATGCCCATGATGAGCGCGGCCATAAGGATGGTGAAATAGCCGCCGTGGAAGAACTTGGTGAGCGAGCTCACAAAGAAGAAGCCCTCGAGCATAAGGAAGAAGGCGGCAAAGATCCACGGCGCGACCTTGAGATTGCGCTCCACGTGCAGATAGAAGAAGAGCAGCAGCGTCGTGCACATCATGGTCAGGGTAATGGCAAGGCCGTACGCGGCCTCCATGTGCGCCGAGTTCTGGAACAGCAGCACCACGATGACGCAGCCCACGAGCATGACGTTGTTGACCATGGGGATGTAAAGCTGACCCTTGGTCTCGGCAGGATAGAAGACCTGCATATGCGGCATGAGGTCCAGGCGGCTGGCCTCGGACACCAGCGAGAATGCGCCGGTGATGAGCGCCTGCGAAGCGATGATGGCCGCGACGGTGGAAAGGCCGACGGCAAAGGGACGCAGGCCCGGGGTGAGCATCTGGTAGAAGGGGTTGAGGTCGGCGATACCCATGAGCTCCGGGTTGCCGGCGTTGTTGATAAGCCACGCGCCCTGGCCCATGTAGGACAGCAGCAGGCAGCACTTAACGAACGGCCAGGTGGCATAGATGTTGCCGCGGCCCACATGGCCCATGTCGGAATAGAGCGCCTCGGCACCGGTGGTAGCGAGGAAGCAGCTGCCCAAAATCATGATGCCCGCATGGTTGTTGGGGCTCAGCAGAAAAGCGATGCCACGCAACGGGTTGAGGCACAGCAGCACCGCGGGATACTGGCAGACAAAGAACAGGCCCGTGCCGCCCAGGAACAAAAACCACAGCGTCATGATGGGGCCGAAGGCGTGACCGATCTTGGCCGTGCCGATGCGCTGCACCAAGAAGAGCGCGATGATGATGGCAAGCGTGATGGCGACGACACGACCCTGGTCGTCACCGAGCACGGCATGGACCGCCGGGATGGTGCGCAGGCCCTCGATGGCCGTGGTGACGGTAACGGCAGGCGTCAGGATGCCGTCGGCGAGCAGCGCCGCGCCGCCCAGCATGGCGGGGATGATGAGCCACTTGCCGCAGCGCTTGACCAGGCTGTACAAGGCAAAGATGCCGCCCTCGCCGTGGTTGTCGGCGCGCAGCGAGATCAGCACGTACTTGACGGTCGTCAGCAGTGTGACCGTCCACACGACAAGGGAGAGCGCGCCGAGCACGAACTCCTGCGTGACGCTTCCAATGCCGCCGTTGCCGGCAACGAGCGCCTTGGTTACATACATGGGGCTGGTGCCGATATCGCCATACACCACGCCCAGCGTGACGAGCATCGCCGAGATACTCACAGGAATCGCAGCGTGCGAAGCTGCCTCCTTGGCCTTTTGATTCATAAGCCGGTTTCCTCCCAACTTTAACGTTCGACGGGATTATATGTAATCAGCCCATATTTTAATGGCACCGTTTTCCCAGCTAGATAAACATTTATGCGGCCTTTAGGCCACCGCGGCGATATGGAATGTGACAAAGGGACGCCCCCTTTGTCACATTCGTCATTTTCCGAGCCAGTTTTTGAACCACCACTCCATGGAGCGGCTCATCTCGGCCATAAAGGGGCTCGTGTGCTTGCGGGTGTAAATATCGATGACGCGCTCGCCCACCTCGCGGGCATGCGGGCGAAACATCGCGTCCATCTCGGCCACCTGCGCATCCATCGTCGCGGCGTCGGCGCGACAATAACGCTCCTCGTGCACCAGGTTCACCACGGGATGCGCAATCGCCGGGCGCTCCTTGCGGGGCGTGCCGATGATGAGCATCGACAGCGGCATGGTATAGGGCGGCAGATCGAGCAGCTCGGCGACTTCCTCGGCATTCTCGACGATATCACCGATGTAGCAGCTCCCCAGCCCCAGGGCCTCGGCGGCAACCACGGCGTTTTGAGCAGCAATCACGGCGTCCTGGGCCGCGATGGCAAAGTCGCCCAAACCCGGCGCGCGGCGGGGCGCCTTGCCCGTGCGCTCGACAAAATCGGGCTCAAAGCAGCCCACGTGCTCAAACAGATCGATCCACTTGGCATAATCGACCACAAATATAAGTGCCCAAGGCGCCTTGGCGATCATGGGCTGGTGATCGCACAGGTCGGCCAGACGGTCCAGCGTAGCCTGCTCGCGAATGCTCACGATGGAATACATCATCATGGCGCCCGCCGACGGCGCACGGCTCGCCGCATGCAAGATCGCCGCCCGCTGCTCGTCGGTCACCGCCACGGGACGGTCGTCGCCATCACGCGCGAAGGCACGCGTAGACGAGCGATGCTCCAAGATGTCCAGCGCTGCGTTGCCCGTAGTCTCGACCGGATAGCCGTACATATCCACGCCCGCAACTCCGCCGCCGCCCATGTCCGCCTTGCAAACCTGCTCGCTCATCGCCCTACCCTCGCCATTTCTTTAAGAAGCCTTTACCTTTCCGTGTAATTCCCGTCCATTATCGCGCAGGTGGGCACTCCATTGCGCAACACCGCCATACTCGCGCGTTATTATGGCTGGTTGTTGTACGCAGCCGTCAAATGCTGCGCATATCTCGGTAACAATCGGGTAAATCCCCGCTTTCGTAGGTTTTACATTTGTGAGGAGTCTCAGCATGTTCGCTGCCGCCATCTCGCTCGTCGGTCTTGCGGCGACCGTCTACCTTGTCTTGCGCGAGGCCAAGGCCATTCGCGCACAGTCGGGCACCGTTGCCAAAAGCGCTCTTGGGTGGAGCGTCGCGTTCGGCCTGTTCCAGCTCTTTTTGACCATTTGGGGCGCCATTGGCCTCGTCGCCCAAAACGAGCCGCTCGCCTTTGTGATGCTCGTCCTGACCAATGCCATCCTCACCGGATGCGCCTGGGCCAGCATCGCCCGCGACCGCATCGCCCCGCGCGTCTTTGCGTTTGCCTCCGCCGACGCCCCCGCCCCCACCGGCAAGCTCGCCCGCCTGCGCGGCGCCTTTGTGGGCAAGCCCCTCGTCGCCGCCGTCTTGTGCCTGCTGCTCGCCGGCGTCTTTGCGCTGCTGGGCATGGAGGTCTCGTCCAACCACGACTTTACCTGGGTCTACCCCCTGTGCATCCTGCTCGAGTGGGCCATCATCACCACGCTCATGGTCGGCTTGTTCTTCCTGTTCCAGCGCCACGGCGCAGCTCCCGCGGTCCTGGCCTTTGCCCTCTTTGTCCTGGGCATTGCCGAGTTCTTCGTCATCACGTTTAAATCCATGCCCATCCAGCCGGGCGACCTTTCGGCCATCTCCACCGCCGCCGCGGTCGCCGGCAACGGCTACACCTTCTCGATTTCGCTGTTCTGCGTGCTGTCCATGGGCTTTACCGCCATCGCCATGCTGCTGTGCGAGTACGCCGGCATCGTGGCGCCGCATCGCCAGAAGGGTGCCGCCAACGCCAAGCGCATGCTGCTCACCAACCTGCTCGTGGCGGTGCTGTGCCTGGGCGGCGTGACCGCGCACGTCACGCTCATCGACTACTACAACACCCTCGGCATCACCGTCTACACCTGGCGCCCGCTCGAGAGCTACTGGCGCGAGGGCTATCTGCCTGCCTTTATTAGTGCAGCGCAGTCCATCAAGCCGCCCAAACCCGCCGACTATTCGGCCGACGATGCCAAGGCCACGCTCAAAAAGTACGCCAAGGCCTACGACAAGTCCGACGCCGCCAAGAGCGACGAGCGCACCGCTGCAAAGGAGCAATTCGACAGCGAGAAGCCCACGGTCATCGCCATCATGAACGAGACGTTCTCGGATCTGTCGATCTACCAGAACATGCGCGCCGGCTACGAGGGTCCGCAGTACTTTAAGAGCCTGTCCAACTGCCTCAGCCGCGGCAAGCTCTATGTGAGCGCCTACGGCGGCGGTACCGCCAATACCGAGTTTGAGTTTATGACCGGCAACTCCATGGCCAACCTGGGCTCGGGCGTGTACCCCTACACCATCTACAACATGGAAACGACTGGGAACCTGGCAGAGCAGTTCAAGTCGCTCGGATATTCCACCACGGCCATGCACCCCAACCACGCGACCAACTGGAACCGCGAGAACGTCTACAAGGACTTTGGCTTTGACCAGTTCCTGTCCATCAACGATTTCCAGGGGGCCGACACTCTGCGCGGCATGGTGACCGACCAGGCTACCTACGACAAGATTCTTGAGCTGCTCGACCAGAACGCCGATCCGCAGTTTATCTTCGACGTGACCATGCAGAACCACTCGGGCTACGACACGGGCCTGCTGCCGGTCGACAAGCAGATGCACCTGAACATCGACACGACCGACCTGGACGCCAAGACCGTCGAGGACGGTACGCTCTCCGATGTCGACGAGTACGTCTCGTGCATCGAGCAGTCCGACCAGGCGCTGCGTTACTTCCTCAACGCCCTGAGCAAGCTCGACCGTAAGGTGGTCGTGGTGTTCTGGGGCGACCACCAGCCGTTCTTCCCGTCCAAGTTCAACGATAAGTGGTTTACCGGCGAAGACGATGCTACGCATCAGGAGCGCCTGTGGCAGACCGACTACATCATCTGGGCCAACTACGACGTTGCCGGCTGCGACCAGACGAGCGAGACCGACGACCTGTCCACCAACTACCTGTCCACGCAGCTGATGCAGTTGATCGGCGCCCCGCTGACCGACTACCAGAAGGCGCATGTGACGCTGCGCGAGTCGCTGCCCGCTATCAACTCCGTGGGCTACGAGGACGCCAGCCTGCGCTGGGCGCTTTCCTCCAACGCCACCGGTGACGACGCCGCTGCCGCAGCCGCCACCAAGGCGCGCGAGGATTACGCCAAGATGCAATACTACGAGATGTTCCGCGACGGCAAGAACGTGTACACCGAGCACTTCCAGACCGAGGCCAACGAGACCGACCCCAACCTGGCGCCGGGTACGACCAAGATTAAGTAGCGACACGTCTTAACTGGTTCGTCTGCCCGGCGGCGCGAAACGTAAGGTTCCCTGCTCGGACAGTCCTGCTCGCACGGAGAGCACATTAAGTGCTCTCCGGCTCGTGCGGAACTCGCGATGAACCTTACATTCCGCGTCGCCGGGCAGACGCCTCGGTGTTGAAGCGCGGCTTGTCATGAAAGCATCCGCAACATATATAAGTTGAAGGCCACATTAAGTGGCCTTCTTTGTATTCGGAAAGTGTATCCCGGAATCTGCCTTCGGAATGGGACGCAGTTTCCACTTGAGGGCCTGTCGGGAAAGCGCATCCCACTTCAAGAGTAAATTCCGGGTCGCACTTTCCGCTAAGGCTCTCAAGCGGAAAGTGCATCCCATTCCAAGCCTTAATTCCGGGACGTAGTTTCCGGACAAGACATCAAACGGAAAGTGGGGACCACTCTGAGCGCCGATTCTGGGACACACTTTCCGAAACCCCGCCCATCCGGAAAGCCCGTCCCACTCCGAAGGTAGTGTCGAGAAAGTTGGTGTAGCGCCCGATCCGAAGCGAGCCGGCCCGGCGTCCAGGAACCTGGAATACGGTTGATATCCTATGCCGCCTCGACCCTGTCCGCAAGCTCGAGGCCGGACTCGAGCATCTTCCTGGCCTCCGCCTCAAGCCGCGCCCACTCGACGGGACCGTCGATTCCCCGAGTGCGACCGTCATCGTAGAGCTCGTTCATCCTCACCTCCGAGAAGTACCTGGACTCCTGCCATATCTCGTCCTGCTCGCACATGACCGCGCCGGCCAGCCGCACCAGCGATGCCGCCGAGGGGAAGGACTGCACCACCATCGACCTGCGCTTTATCTCGCGGTTCGTCCGCTCCTGGACGTTGTTGGTACGCAGGCGCTTCCAGTGCGACGGCGGGAAGTCGAGGTATGCCAGGGCGTCCGGCTCGGCCTCCTCGAGGATCGCCGCCGCCCTCGGGCAGCACCCCTCCAGCATGTCGCACGCCGCGTGGTACATCGCAACAACGGTGGCGGCGTCGCGCCCGCGGAACACCTGCGAGACGATCCTGCCCACGCGGCGCCTCAGCTGCCAGGAGCCGGCCTCGCGCATGCAGTCGCGCATGAGGTGGACCGCGCAGC
>DXLY01000041.1 GCA_019414465.1 Collinsella sp. | reverse complement strand
GCCGACGTCGCGCCCACCGGCTCGTACGGCGAGGCGGGCACGCTTGCGCCGCCGATGCCGTTCTTGCCGTGGATAAGCGTGGTGGACGCCGGCGGCGTGTAGGGTTCGGTCGCCTTCATGGGACGATCGGCGCCCAGGTACACCGGCACCTCGGGACGACCCAACAGGTCGAGCACCGCCAAGCAGTTGTGCGCCGACTGCTCGACGCGCACGTTGCCAAAGCACGTGGTGATGCCGACGAGCTCCACCTCGGGGCTCGCGATGGCGTAGGCAAGCGCCATCGCATCATCCACACCCATATCCAGATCAAGGATCAGCTTCTTGGTTGCCATTGTTCTACTCCGCTTCTCCGTCTACATCCAAACCGTCTAAACCAAACTTGTGCTCGACTTCCGCACGCGTGGGAATTGATTGCTGAGCGCCCAGGCGCGACACCGTCACCGCCGAGGCGCGAGCACCCGCCGCCATGCACTCAAAGAGCGGCAGGCCCTCCAGACGAGCCGCCGCCAACGCGCCGATAAACGTATCGCCCGCGGCCGTCGTATCGACCACCGCGCACGAAAGTGCCGGCATGCGCAGCAGCTCACCGTCATCGCCAAATGCAACTGAGCCGGCACCGCCTAGCGTGATGACCGCAGCCCCGGCGCCCTTGTCGAGCAGCGCATTGAGCGCGGCGACGCAACTCGCATCATCCGTGGGCAGAATGCCCGTCAGTACCTGGCACTCGGTCTCGTTGGGGCAGACCAGGTCGACCGCTGGCCACGCTCCTGCCGGCAGGTCGCAGGCGGGCGCCGGGTTAAAGATCGTATAGAACCCCAGCTCGTGAGCGCAAGCAAGCGCCCCGGCCGTCGCCGCAAGGTCACATTCGCCCTGGGCGATAAAGACGCCGCCAGCAGCCGGGGCAATCTCGCTGGCATCGCCGTCGAGCTCGTCGGCCACCAAGCGCCTCAGTGCGCGGGCAACGTCCTCGCCCGCAAGCGCATGGTTGGCGCCCGGCGACAGCACGATGCGGTTGTCGCTCTCACAGCGAATGATAGTCGCAGTACCGGTCTCCACGTCGTCGAGACGTGTCACGGACTCAACGCCCACGCCGGCATCTTGGAGCCCTGCCACAAGCGCATCGCCAAAGGTATCACGTCCAACAGCGCCGATCATGCATGTGCGCGCACCCATGCGCGCGGCGGCAACGGCCTGGTTAGCGCCCTTACCGCCGGCGTTGGTGATAAACCCGCTGCCGCCGACGGTCTCGCCCGCACGCGGCATGCGCTCGCACGCCACCGAAAGGTCCATGTTCATGCTGCCGAACACCGCAATGATGTCGCGATCTGCCATGGAAACCTCCTCATCTGCGGGCCTTATGCCCACCGTCGACCATCGATTGTGCGCCCTCGCACCCCCTATAACTTTAGTTCACTTTGATGTGGACGCACGCTTGAGCTTGCGCCAGCAGCAAGCATTCACAGGAGCAGGCAGCTACAATAAATACGTGCTGATTATTCTCGTCATTGGATGATGTTTTATGGAACAATTCTCGCAATCGGGCTCGCGCGGTCGACGCCGCACAGGCAACGAGCCGGCGCCGCACGAACGCGTGAAGAGCGAACGCCATACCAACGAGCCGCGACGCACCGCAAGCCCTCATCGCGCTTCTACCAACAACGCGGGCCGCGCCAACACTCCCGCCGCGGAGCAGACGCCCGCTCGCCCCAAGTCCCGCTACATCCCTGCCCTTGACGGCCTACGCACGCTTGCCGTCGTCGCGGTGGTGCTCTATCACCTCAACCTCACGTGGGCGCAGGGCGGTCTGCTCGGCGTCACGATCTTCTTTGTGCTTTCGGGCTATCTGATCACACGCCTGCTACTCAACGAAGTCGCTAAGACCGGCCGCATCGACCTCAAGAGCTTCTGGATTCGCCGCATCCGTCGCCTGGTCCCCGCCGTGGTAACGGTAGTGTTCGTGACCTGCGCGCTGTGCACCATCTTTAACCACGTGATGCTCACCAAGATGCGCCCCGACATCCTGCCGTCGTTGCTGTTCTTCAACAACTGGTGGCAGATTGCCCAAAACGTCTCGTACTTCAATGCTCTGGGCGACCCCTCGCCGCTCACGCACTTTTGGTCGCTTGCCATCGAGGAACAGTTCTACCTGATTTGGCCGCCACTGCTGTTTGCCATGGTATCCATGCATGTGAGCAAGCCCAACACGCGCCGCTTGGTTCTGGGCCTTGCCGCGGTATCTGCCCTCGCCATGATGGTGCTTTACAACCCTGCCGCCGACCCCAGCCGCGTGTACTACGGCACCGACACCCGCGTGTTCTCGCTACTGCTGGGTGCCTGGATGGCCTTTATCCCCGATCGCGACCTGGCGCCAGTGCGTCTCGCTCATCGTTTGGGGCTCAATCGCCTGGCTGGCGCCGCCAAGCACGACAAGAACGCCGAGGGCAAACCTAGCGAGAAGGCCGACGAATCAGCCGAGACCGCCCCGGCACAGCCGAGCGCCCTCGTGCGCTTTTGGTCCTCGCCCACATCCATCGATGTGTTGGGCGTCGTGGGTCTGGTTGGCCTTGCCGCCATGGTCGCGCTCACCAACGGCTACACCGCGTTCCAGTATCGCGGCGGCACGCTGCTGTGCTCGGTCCTCACGCTCATGGTCATCGCGGCCTGCGTGCAGCCCCAGGGAATGGTTGCCCGCGCGCTGTCCGCCGAGCCGCTCGTGTGGGTTGGCAAGCGCTCGTACAGCATCTACCTGTGGCACTATCCCCTGCTGTTGCTCATGAACCCGGTCGCCAACATCAACGATACACCGTGGTGGCAGTACATCTTGCAGGTACTTGTGGTGGTCGCCGTGGCCGAATGCTCATATCGCTTTATCGAAACGCCGTTTAGAAAGGGCGCCTTTGAGCGCACCGTATCCGAGTTCCGCGACGGCACCGCCACGCCCGTCAACTGGGTGCGCGCGCACGTCCCGGTCTGCGCAGCCTGCGCTGTCGTGTTGGTCGTTGCACTGGGCGGCCTGATCTTTGTGCCGGAGACCTCCGCACTGAGCGGTGAGGGCGCCGAAGTCCTCAACAAGGAAGCCAAAAACACCGCGCCCACAGACCAACAGGCGGCCGACGACACCGACAAGGACAACGACGGCTTCCCCGATGGCTCCTACGACCTGTTGATGATCGGTGACTCCGTGTCGCTGCGCGCCGTTGATTCCTTTGACGGCGTGTTCCCGCACAGCCATATCGATGCCGAAAAGGGCCGCCAGTTTGATGCGGGCCGCGCGACATTTGAGGGCTATCTCCAACAGAACCTTGCCGGCAAGATCGTGGTCTTTGCACTGGGCACCAACGGCTTGGTAACCGACGACCAGATCGACGCCATCATGACCGATGCAGGAGATAAGCGTATTGTGGTGTTTGTGAACACGCGCAGCCCGCAGCCGTGGGTTGGCTCTACCAACCAGGCCATCGCCAACGCCGCTACGCGCTACAAGAACGTGCGCGTTATCGACTGGTACGGATACAGCGCCAACCGCAACGACCTGTTCGATGGCGATGGCACGCACCTATCGACCGCTGGCGTGACTGAGTACCTCAACTTGATCCACGATGCCGTCAAGAAGGACCTGCCCGTGCACCCCGAAGATCACGTCAACGATCCGCAGCCGGCAGCCGTCAAGTCTGCCACCGACGCGCTCGTCAATGCGCTCGCTCTCAAGCCGCACAAGCTGGGCACCGACAAGTAACCCGCAGCGCAAACTTCCCACATCCGGAGGGGTGCCCGCCACGGCAGGCACCCCTCCGGCAGTTAGGGACGTTCCTTATGTGCCGGCACCCAGGGACACTCCTGACACAGCCGAGGAACGCCCTCCTTGCGACCGAATTCTGAGTACCTCGCCACCCCGAGCGTTGTTTCCAAGCCCACACCCGCAGCAAACAACCCAAAATCACTCTTTTCGAGCCGACTCCAAGAGGTCATGGACAAAAAGTGGCAAATATGAGTACTGTTACCATTTTAGTAGCAGGCAAAACCACCCAAAATGACGCCCCTGCGGTGGCGCGCGACCCTTCCAGTTGACCAGAATAGCCGACTTAGGACTTGGAGACCCGCTTTTAATGAACAGATTCTTAGCTATGTTCATTATTTTCTTGGTCGTAAATGCTATCGGCCAGGCAACAGTACTCATATTTGGCATTTTTTGTCCACTCGCATATTACTAACCCCCTATAACAGGCAAAAAACAGGCCGCAGCCCATCGCTGCGGCCTGTTTGGAGTCAAAAAGAGGCGCTAAGCGCTGTAACCCATCGCCTGCAGAACAAACATGACGACCGTGAGCACCGTAATCACGCCGATAGTCGCCCAAGTGAGCACGTTCCACACGCGGCCGTTGCGGTTGGCACCCATAATGTGACGGTCGGCGGCGATAACCACCTGGAACACCAGAACCACGGGCAGTAGCACGCCATTGATGACCTGCGAGGTCATCATAATCTGGAACAGATCGACGCCGGGCATAAGCACCAGCACGGCAGAGATACCGATGATGGCCGTAATGATGCCGCGATAGACCGGGGCCTCGTCCCAGCTGCGGTCGGCACCGCGCTCCCAGCCAAATGCCTCGCAGATAGCGCTCGACGTAACGCCCGGTAGCACGCAAGCAGCCAAGAAGCTCGCCGCGACCAGGCCCGAGGCAAACAGCACCGTGGACCACTGACCCGCAATAGGCTCCAGCGCGCGGGCAGCATCGGCAGCATCGCTAATCTGAATACCCGCCGGGAACAGCACCGTACCGGTCGTGATGATAATAAAGCCCGCAATGATATCAGCAGCGATCGAGCCGCTCACGGTATCGATGCGCTGCAGCACGATATCGTCCTCGCCCGCGTTCTTATCGACCACGTTGTTCTGCGCCAAGAAAATCATCCACGGCGCGATGGTGGTACCGATCGTTGCGACCACGAGCGACACGTAGCTGGGGTCATTTTGAATGTTGGGCACGACCAGGTCGACCGCGACCTCACCCCAGTTGGGGCCAGCCATAAACGCGGCGACAATATAGGTCACGAACACGCAGCTCACCAGCAGCAGAATCTTCTCGATGCGCTGGAAACTCCCCGACATGGTAAGCATCCACACCAGCAGCGCCACCAACGGCACCGAGATGCTCGCCGGCACGCCAAAGAGGGCAAGGCCGCTCGCAATACCCGCAAACTCCGAAATGGTCACAGCCGTGTTGGCGATCAACAGCGCCGCCATAGCAAGTACACTCTTGCGCACGCCAAAGCGCTCGCGAATGAGCGATGCCAGGCCCTTGCCCGTCACGCAGCCGCAACGCGCCGCGGTCTCCTGCGTCACGATGAGCAGCACAGTCATGACGGGAAGCATCCAGAGCATCTTGTAGCCATAGCTGGCACCCGCACTGGAATACGTTGCAATGCCGCCGGCGTCATTGCCCGAAAGCGCCGCCAGCAGACCGGGACCCATAGCGCCAAAGATGGCCGCGATGGTCAGCTTTTGCTTGGTGCCCGACTTTTGCTTGGTATTTTGCACGCGACCACCTAGCCCATGACTGACATGGCGAGCAGCACCGCGGCGATGCAATACGCCACACACGAGATCATGACGGCAATAACGTTCATGGCGGTGCCCGACGTGTTGAGGTCATGCTCGTCACGCCAGAACAGCACCATCAGGTAAATCACAGCACTCATGTTGCCAACCAGGCAAATGATGGCGGCAATGTTAAAGCAGCCGGTAAAGAGCTGCTCCTCAAACATGGACGCATCGGGGAACGCAGCGGTGCGCACCAGCTGGGCGCACAGGTAGGTCACGAGTGACAGAATCAGGCCCATGCCCGTGCTCTGGAAGAAGAACCCCAGATACGGCTTGGGCTCATCGTCGTGACCGTCATACTCCAGGAAGTAGTTCTTGACGAACGACACCATGCGCGAGGCCGCCAGCAGCACGAGCGGCATGGCGCACATGGGGAACACCACCAGATGCGCGGAGCCGAGCGCCGTTCCCAGCACGGTCGCCATGATGCACGACGCGATGCCCCATACAACAACCCAGTACTGGCGATGCACGAACCAGCTGAGCACGTTCGTCGAGTCGTCCGACGCGCTATCGCTCGAGCCGACACCGGCGATCTGCAGGTCCTCCTGATGCTCCTCGGCAATAACGTCCATGGCGTCGTCGAAGGTTACGATACCCAGGATATGACGGTTCTCGTCGCAGACAGGGATGGCAACCAGGTCGTACTTGGTCATCTCGTCCGTTACGTCTTCCTGGTCCTCGTCGGGCGACACATAGACCAGGTCGCGATAGGCCAGCTGACCCAGCGTGGCGTCGCGGTCGGCTACGATCAGCGTGCGCAGCGAAAGCACGCCGGTCAGCATGCCGCTCGGATCCTCGGTATAGACGTAGTAGACGCTCTCGAAGTCCTCGTCGAGCTCGCGAATCGCCTCGATGGCGTCACCGACCGTTGCCGTGGCGGGCAGGGAGACAAACTCCGAAGTCATGATGCGGCCGGCGGTGTTGTCTTCATACCCTAGCAGGTTACGAATCGCCTTCTCCTCCTTGACGCCCATCAGGCGCAGGAGCTTCTCGGCCTTCTCGTAATCGAGCTCGTCGATCAGGTCGGCTGCATCGTCCGGGTCCATCATGGCCAGCATCGACGATGCGTCCGTATCGGACAGGCCCTCGAGCATCTCGGTCATAAGCTCGTCGTCATCGAACTCCGAGATGGCCTCGGCGGCCTGGGCAGTATCGAGCTGCGCAAACACCTGCGCACGTAGACGCGGGTCGAGCTGCTCGATAATGTCGGCGATGTCGGCAGGGTGCAGCTCGCCGAGCGTCTTGTGCGACACCGAGAGTTGAATGTTCTTGGTCGAGCGGTCGAGCAGGTCCATGTAGGACCAAGCGATGATATCCTCACTGAGCGGCTTGCCCAGGTGCTTCATAAAGCCTTCAACGATATGCTCGAGCGCGGGGCTGATGGCGCGTAGCAGACCGCGGGCACCGACCTCGGCGCCCAGCAGGCGCAGCTGGTTTTCGCCCGACATGGAAAACTTGATGTCGTTGACGCGCACGACCTTCATGCCCTGCGTGTCGACAATCTGCTTGTTGAGCACGTCGCGGGCAAGCAAGAGTTCGGTCGGCTGCAGGTACGAAAAACGGATTTCGGTGGCCGACGTCTTAAGGTGTACACCCGTCTCGTCGATGCGGTCGACCCATTTGCGCCAGCTGATCATGAACGGCGTCTTGCCGGGACCACGGAACGCGAGCGACGTCACGTGCGGAAAAACTTCGCCGGTTGCAATGCCAAAATCGTTGACCACGCCGAGCTTTTCGCCGTCGACGTCCAAGACTGGCAATTTGAGCATCTCACTCAGATAATTCAATGGTGCTCCCCATCATTATTCCTCCGGACGCGGCCGCGCGTGCGGCGTCCGGGGGCTTCTGGATATGTATACGCATGCGCGGGCGGCACGCCGCTCGACGCTTACACCCCGTGCATGCGCAAAAAGCACCTGCATGGGGTCATCGACTGTATGGTCGAGGTTTGGATTTCACCTGTAACCTTTCTCTTGACCCTCATTAACCGCAGTAACTATAGCATCAGCATCGCCCTGCGGCATCGAATTTATGCGCTGCACATTGCAGGCATACCAAACGCTGACGTATCCGTGACATAGCCATTGGGGACGTTCTTAAACGACTACCCAATGACTACTCTGTAGTGTCATCGTCCTCGGCAAGTTGGGGGAACACGGCGTCCTTGGGCATGGTGACCTTCGTCAGCGAGGTGAGCTTTTTGCTGAGCGATGTGTCCGTCTTGACCAGGTCGCTGAGCGTCACGATCTTGTAGCCGTCGGCGACAAGACCGTCGATAATCTGCGGCAGCGCCTCGAGCGTCTGCTCGGCGCATTCGTCTCTATCGGCGAGCAGCACGATATTGCCCGGCGTCACCGAATCGAGCACCGTCGAGACCTGTTCGTCGGCACCGTTGAGCAGCCAGTCGCCCGAGTCGATATTCCACGAGACCACGGCGGAGACCAGGTCCATCGCATCAATCCAGTTTTGCTCGTCAAAGGCAGCGTAGGGAGCACGCAGCAGCATCGTCTTCACGCCGGTCGCCGACTTAATCGCATCGGTGCCTTTCGTGATCTGCTCGCGTACCGCCTCACGGTCCTGACCCTTGAGCGAATCGTCGCTGTAGCTGTTGGATCCGATTTCGCACCCGGCATCGACAATCGCCTTGGCCGTAGCAGGCGAGGCCTCGGCCGCATCGCCCGACAGGAAGAACGTCGCGGTGACGCCCTTTTCCTTGAGTACCTGCAAAATCTGCTTGGTCGCGCCGCTCGGACCCTCGTCAAACGTCAGCGCCACGTACTTTTTGTTGCCCTTGGGCGCCACGCTGGCGCACGCAACGACGCAATCGGTGACGGGCACAACCTCGCCGCGGTCCTGCGTCTTGCCCGACTGCTCACCAACCCACACCTCGGAGCGGCCCTGGACACCCCACGTCTGCACATACTCTATGGCGCCCGTGCCCTCGACCTTGAGCTTGGGCTCGATAACCGTAGCCTGAATCTCGTGCTTCTCGTAGGTGTTACGGCCATCCTTGACCGTCACCTTCTCGCCGCCCTCAAGTTCGCGGCTATCCCATTTGCCCTGCTTCACGCGCTTGCCGTCGACCTTCACCGACAGCTTTTCGCCGCCATGGCGCTTGAGCACGCTGTCATCGACGGCCAGCAGGTCGCCTGCGTCGTAGGCGTCAGTCAACTCCTGGTCGTCGATGAGATTCTGCAGCGTAGAGCCGACGCGCACCGCGGTCTTTTGCCCGTTGAGTTCCACGTCCACGCTGC
The DNA here is from genome assembly GCA_019414465.1 of Collinsella sp. Lineage (GTDB taxonomy): Bacteria > Actinomycetota > Coriobacteriia > Coriobacteriales > Coriobacteriaceae > Collinsella. The sequence continues at coordinate 6,497 of DXLY01000041.1, read as the reverse complement.
GGTTGACGTAGCCCACGACGGCAGCGATAAACAGCACGAGCGCACAGCCCACGGCAATGAGCGCATAGGGCAGACGGGACGGTCGGCGCGGCGAGCGCCCGTTGCCGATGCGCGCGCTGCGGTCGCTAAACCCGCGGCTATGGTTGAGGTACATCGCGCCGGGCTTACGGCGGCGACGGCGCTGACCGCTGGGCAGCTGCCCCAGGTCGCGGCGCGCCGTCGGACGCGCACCCGAACGCCCGTTTAAGTTGGATCCGTTTTGGCGCATGTGCCCTCCCCCATAAACACAGCAAGCCGGAGCAACAGGTCTCCGGCTTGCCTCCCATCATTTGGTACGTCGCTATTTTGTAGCTTTTGACGAGCCTCCGCTCGCCTTTTGGTATTCGTCCTTAAAGGCCTTGAACATGCCGCGCGTCTTGCCGAGCTGCTTGCCCAGTGCGCGACTGCCTTTGTCCACGGCGACCGATCCCTTGTCGTCGAGCACCTTGACGCCCTTTTTGACCTTGTCGCCCACCACGACGCTGGCCTCGGCGGCCTTGGCAGCCGCACCGCCCGAATACCCGAGCGACTTGACCTCGTCCGAGACGACCATCGCGCCGTTCTCGTAGCCGCGCAGCATCGTCGGCGGCACCTGCGTGTCACCAACCAAAACACTCGAAGCAGCACCGGCGGTCACATAGAATGCCTGCACGATGCCCGAGCGCGGCTTGAACTCAACGTCCGAGCAATAGCCCACGACGTCGCCCGATTCCGTGCGCACGTCCATACCGACCCAGATGATGCAATCGTCCAGGTTGATGTCGAGGCGCTTGGCGGCGGCGGCATCGTACGTGTCCTTGACGTCATCGACCGCAATGGCGCCCTCGTAGACACCAATGGCGTCGAGCGCTACGAATCGGTCGGGACGCTCGATCATGCCCGCGATATCGGACTGGCGGACCATAAAGCCGACCACGCGCGTACCGCCCGGGGTAAAGACCGGAAAGTGAATCTTTCCGAGCTTTTTAGGGCTGCGCGGTGTGCCGTCCTTTTTGGTGCGCTTGTCCTCGGTAGGCTTGCGATAGATCTTGGCGCCGACAAAATCCCCAGCGCGCATTATGCCTCGGTCGAGGGCTCCGCAGCCTCGGTATCAGCCTCGACGGCGTTCTCGACCACGACGTCGGCGGCAGGCGTCACGTTGCCGCCCGAAATGGCGTCGTTGAGCTGCTCGCGCAGCTGGTCCATGCGCTCGCGGGCCAGGTCGACCTTGGCGCGCAGGTCGTCGGTCTTGGCGTCGACCATCGGGCCAAAGTCATTCACCGCAGCACGGGCCTCCTCGGCGCCGTGCTCGTAGGTGTCGCGCATATTGTCCCAGGCGTCGTTGGCGATATCGGCAGCCATGGCGCGGGTTTCGGCGCCCGAGCGCGGGGCCAGAGCAACGCCGATAATAGCGCCAGCAGCAGCACCAAAAAGTGCGCCGGAGACAAAGCTGAAAGTCTTACCCATGATCATTCCTCTCCTGCGGGCACGTCGGTGCCCACCGTTTGAATGCTGTCCATTATACCCGCAGCGCATCACTTGCCGCTCCGCTCATCTGCGTACGGCAAAGGCGCAGGTACGTGATGGTGATAAACGCGTAGGCCTACTCCTGAGGCATAGCCGGCATGGCCACCGTGGCACCCGGGTCCTCGCCGGCGCCGTCCACGAGCGGCAGGCCGCCCTCATGCGCAGGTCCCGCCGGAACCGTCGCCGCACCGCCAAAGACGGCAGCGGAGGCCTCGTGGTTCTCGGCAACCGCGCCCTCGGTATCAATCGCCACCTGGGGCTCGTCGTCAAAGTTGGGGACGCCCTGGGGCTCGGTGGAAACGGGCTCGGCGGTCGCATCGGCAACGGGCTCGGCGTCAACCGGCACATCGCCCTCGTCAGCGCCCTCGTCCTCGGCAGTATCTTCGCCGTTCGCAGCGGCGACGGCCTCGTGAGGATCCTTGCCCTCGGCCTCGGCGCGCATGCCCAGCACCAGGTTGCGTAGGCCCGCGACCGTGCCTTCCACGTCGGGGGCAGGCTGGTCGGCGTGCAGGTACGCCCAGTCCATCATAAAGGTGGCCGACGACAGCGCACCGATGGCCAGTGCGTCATCGGGGCACGAAAGCTCGACCTCAAAGACACGCTCGTCATGCTCGCTTACGCGCGTGCGGCCGCACGAGATGCTACCGGCAAGACCGGTCTCGTTCATGAGCTCAACCGTCACATGCTCCAGCAGGTGGCAGAGCTCGGTCTGACCCATGCAGTCCTGGAACTCGCGGCCGGAATCGCCCAGGCACAGGTGCTTGGCAATCGCCGGTACCAGGTAGTACACGCGCGCCGTGGCCTCGATGTCCTCCGAGGTCATGAGCGGCATGCCGGGGTTCACCAGCACATGCGCGCAAATCTTGTCCTCGCTGACGGTGACCTTAAGGATGTTGAACAGGCCTGCCATAACTCTCCCCTACTCTTCCTTGTCCTACTCGTCGCCGTCGTGCGGATTCGCGGAACCCGCACCCGACGTCGTCGGCTCGTCTACCGAAGACTCGGAATCCTTCTTATCGGTTTCGGCCGGAGCGATCACGCGAATGAGCGAGATGCGCTGGCCACGCATCGACTGCACTTTAAACTTGTACCCCGCGACCTCAAACACCTCTCCGATGTCGGGCACCGAGTCACAAAGCTCCAAGATCCAGCCGGCGATGGTCTCATAATCATCGCTTTCCTCGAGCGGCCAACCAAGCTCAATCGCGTCATCGCACGAAAAACGCCCATCGACGAGCCACTCGCGGCGCGAAAGGCGCGTGAGATACTTGTTGTCGGGGTCGAACTCGTCCTCGATCTCGCCGACGATCTCCTCGACGATGTCTTCGATGGTGATGATGCCGGCCGTGCCGCCGTACTCGTCCACGACGACCACGATCTGGTCGTGCGAGGTCTGCATCTCTGACAGCAGCGGCAGGATGTCCTTGGTGTCGGGCACAAAGGTGGCATCGCGCAGGTAATCGGCGATGGGCTGGTCGCCCTTGCCGTCGAGCGCGGGCTGGATCAGGTCCTTGATGTGCGCGATGCCCGCGACGTTGTCGGGGTCCTCGTGATAGACGGGGATGCGGCTAAAGCCGGTCTGGCGCATGGTGGACAGCACGTCGGCGACCGTCTCGTCGTCCTCGCACATGGTGGTGTCCACGCGCGGCACCATGACCTCGCGAGCCACGGTGTCGCCCAGATCGAAGATCTCGTGGATCATGCGCTTTTCCTCGTCGAGCAGGTCGTCCTGCTCCGAGACCATGTACTTGATCTCTTCTTCCGAGACGTTCTGACGGTCGTCGGCGCTCTTGATGCGCAGAATGCGGGCCAGGCCATCGGAGCAAGCGCCAGTCAGCCACACGAGCGGGCGGGCGATCTTTTGGAAAAACGACAACGGTCCCACGACCTGCTTGGACACGCCCTCGGCATTGGCCAGGCCGATGCGCTTGGGGACGAGCTCGCCGATCACGATGGACACAAAGGCGACGGCGACGGTGATGATGACCGGCGCCAGGCCGCGCGCGATGGCGGAGAGCGGCGCGATGCCAAAGCTCATGAGCCACGTGGCGAGCGGGTCGGACAGGCTCGTCGAGGCAACGGCGGACGAGGCGAAGCCCACGAGCGTGATGGCGACCTGGATGGTGGCGAGCAGCTGGTCGGAGTCGGCAGCCAGCTTAATGGCACGCTCGGCGCGCTTGTCGCCTTCCTCGGCCTCATGCTCCAGCACGGCGCGCTTGGCCGTGGTGAGCGCCATCTCGGACATAGAGAAGTAGCCGTTGATGAGGGTCAAAACGAGGGTGGTGATAAGGGAGATGGTTATGTCCATCGGGAGTTTCTCGAACCTCCAAGATTCGGGACGTTGGGTAGTAAGCGTAGGTGACGGATAGGGCAATTGCGCCGGTCGCCCGTGGAAGCGAGGGCATGGGCGCGGTCGCTAGATTACGAAGAGGATCACCGCCATGAACTGGAAGATGCTGCCGGCGAGCACCCACAAGTGGAAAATACTGTGCAGATAGCGCACGTTTTTGGCGATATAGAACGGCACGCCCGCGGTGTAGCACACGCCGCCGACGGCGAGCAGGGCAAGTGCCACGGGGTTGAGCAGTGCCACAAGTTCGGGCAGCTTAAAGACAACGAGCCAGCCCATCAGCAAGTAGACCAGGCCACTTACCCAGTGCGGTTGACGTTCGCGCATAAAGCACTCGAGGGCGATGCCGATAATGGCGATGGCCCATACGGCAAAGAACAGCGCAGGGCCGCCGTCGTTTGCGAGCGTGATGAGGCAAAACGGCGTATAGCTGCCGGCTATGAGCAGGTAGATGCAGCTGTGATCGATGATGCGAAACACGCGCTTGGCGCGCGCGGGCTGAATCGCGTGGTAGAGCGTGGAGGCTAGGTATTCGAGGATAATGCTGACGCCATAGACAATTGCCGCAGCCATGTGGGCCGGGCCTCCGCCGCGCAGGGCAGCGAATACAATCAGGAGCACCAGGCCCGCGATACCCAGCAGACAGCCGACACCATGGGTGACGGAGCTCATGATCTCCTCACCCACCGTGTAGTGTGGAACGGCCGCGGTCTTGGGTCGCGGCTTAGAACTGTCGCTCGAATCGGACATGCCGGTTACATCCTCCAACGTAAAGAGTTCTCAACACTATATCAAAGCGTCTGGGTGCGTGCGAAATTTGCACCATACGTGACCCTTTGTTTACCCATTCTTTGCCTGTTGACGCATCAACGGTGAACGTCCATAATGCGCTTGCATTAAATGTTGATGTATTAACATCTTTAAGGAGAACCGTAAATGCCTCAAAGCGCACGCCCCCATCGAAAGTTCAAGATAGCCGGCATTGTTACGTTGATAGTCGTTGTCGCGCTGCTGGGGTTTGCCGGCAACTTTCTGTTTGACTTCGCGCTGAATCCCCGCGCGCCATACACCATGAAGATGATGCAGGACGGCAAGGACGCCGAAAAGGGCGAGCAGATTGACGCCGAGGAGGGCGAGGCACGGGCGTGGTTTAAGGAAAACCGCGAGAGCAGCAGCCTCACCGCGGACGACGGGACCGAGCTTGCCGCCTGGTATTTTGCTGCGTCGGAGAGCACGCACGACTACGCCGTCTGCCTGCATGGATATACCAACGAGCCCATCGGTATGGCCCGATACGTCAAGCGATTCCACGACCGCGGCATGAACGTACTCGCACCCGCCGCCCGCGCCCACGAGCGTTCCGGCGGTGACTACATCGGCATGGGCTGGCCCGAGCGACTCGATGTCGTCGCGTGGATCGGGCGGATTGTTGCGGCCGATCCCAAGGCGCGCATCCTGGTCTTTGGCGAGTCGATGGGCGCGGCGACTGCCATGAACGTAGCGGGGGAATCTCTGCCCGCAAATGTGAAATGCATTATCGAGGACTGCGGCTATACAAGCGTTTGGGACGAGTTTTCTCTGCAGCTCAAGGATGTATTTGGCCTGCCCAGTTTTCCCTTGCTCGATGTGGCCAACCTGGTATGCAACGTGCGCGCAGGCTACGACTTTCATAAGGCGAGCAGTGTGGAGCAACTCAAACACGCGACGGTTCCCATGCTGTTTATCCACGGCGACCAGGACACCTTTGTGCCGTACAGTATGCTCGACCAAAACTACGAGGCGTGCGCCAGCAAGGTTAAACAGAAGCTCACTATCCACGGCGCCACCCACGCCAAGAGCGCGCAAGTTGACCCCGAGCTCTACTGGAATACGGTCGACGACTTCCTCGATAGGAATTTTTAGGGAAAAAGCGGCGTCTGGGGATTTATCTAACCCCCTATTTTCGGAAGTATGCGGCAAAATCTGGAACTGCCGACCAGACCGCAGTTTTACCAACAATTTATCAGGGGTTTTGTTGCCAAAAAATGTCGTGTGCTCGGCGGTCTCGAAATTTGCCGCATACTTCCGGAAAGCCGCCCGCAAGCGCTGTGCTCACGGGCGGCTTTTGCTAACGTTGCGCTACAAAAGCGCTTGATATGTCCAATAGACAGGTGCTACTTGACCTCGATGAGCTCATACTTGCTCGTGCCCAGGCCGATCTTTTCGGCATGCGCGATGCACGCGCGCCAGTCGGTGTCGGGATGCGTGATGCAGAAGGGGTCCTTGGCCTGCTCGCCCTCCAGATGCTCGTGGTTATGCTCCATCTTGGCCGCGCTATCGGTGAGTTCGGTGTTGGGCAGCGGCTCGGATGCCATGACGGCATCGGCGCAGGCCTGATCGATAGCGACCGGGTCGAAGCTCGCGAACATGCCGATATCGTTAACGATAGGCGTGTCGTTTTCGGGGTGGCAGTCGCAGTTGGGACTGATGTCCATGGCGAGCGAGATGTGGAAGCTCGGACGGTCCTGAACAATGGCCTTCGTGTACTCAGCGATCTTGTAGTTGAGTACGTCGGCCGCGGCATCATAGTCGGGCTTGATGCAGTCCTGGTTGCACGCCGCAA
>DXLY01000040.1 GCA_019414465.1 Collinsella sp. | reverse complement strand
CACTTTACCCTGCTAAAGCTGGCATAACAGCTAGAGCGAACGTCGTACAAAGGCAAGGAAAAATAACATACAAATCGGTGAACGGTAGTTGTTCGCGCTCGCATTTCCTGCGGATTTGTTAAAAACGCCATAATGGTATGAAAAAAGGAACATATAACAGCCCTGATGAAGGGGGTGGCTATGTTATCCTTCACTAACGGGTGAAATCTTGGGTTTAGGGTTGCAAGACCAAGGTGAATAAACGTTTTTCCCTGTGCTAATGTGCGGCGGAAAGCGAATGAAGCCGGTCATGCAGGTCTAACATTCAAGAATTCAATAAGCAGCGGTGTGAGAGAGCGCCGCATTACACGTAACTAGGAGCGTGGTTACACAATGCAGGAGGCATGGGAAGGCTTCAAGGAAGGCATCTGGACGGGAGAGGTTGACGTCCGAGACTTCATCCAGAAGAACTACACCCCCTACGAGGGCGACGAGTCGTTCCTCGCCGGCCCGACCGAGCGTACCAAGGAGCTGTGGGGCGAGGTTCTCGACCTGCTGCTCAAGGAGCGCGAGCAGGGCGGCGTCCTCGATATGGACACCAAGACCGTCACGGGTATCGTGAGCCACCCCGCTGGCTACATCGATAACGCCCATCGCGACAAGGAGACCATCGTCGGCCTCCAGACCGACAAGCCGCTCAAGCGTGCGCTGCACGTCAACGGCGGTATCCGCATCGCTTGCCAGGCTGCCAGCCAGCACGGCTACAAGATCGACGAGAACGTTGTCGAGCGCTACACCTTCGAGCGCAAGACCCACAACGCCGGCGTCTTCGATGTCTACCCCCCCGAGATGCGCGCCTGCCGTTCGGCCCACATCATCACCGGTCTTCCCGATGGCTATGGCCGCGGCCGCATCATCGGCGACTACCGTCGTGTCGCCCTGTACGGTGTCGACTACCTGATCAAGGACAAGGAGGCCCAGAAGGCTTCCACCCCGACGGTCATGACCGCCGACAACATCCGCGATCGCGAGGAGCTGCAGGAGCAGATCCGCGCCCTCGGCGAGCTCAAGATGATGGCCGAGACCTATGGTTTCGACATTTCCAACCCTGCTACCAACACGCAGGAGGCCATCCAGTGGATGTACTTCGCCTACCTCGCTTCCGTCAAGGAGCAGAACGGCGCCGCTATGTCCATCGGCCGTACCTCCACGTTCATCGACATCTACGCTGAGCGCGACCTTGCCAACGGTACCTTCACCGAGGAGCAGATCCAGGAGTTCGTGGATCACTTCATCATGAAGCTCCGCATGGTTAAGTTTGCCCGTACCCCCGAGTACCAGGCCCTGTTCACCGGCGATCCGCAGTGGGTCACCGAGTCCATCGGCGGCATGGGTGTCGACGGCCGTACGCTCGTTACCAAGATGAGCTACCGCTACCTGCACACGCTCGAGAACATGGGCACCAGCCCCGAGCCCAACATGACCGTTCTGTGGTCGACCCGTCTGCCCGAGAACTTCAAGAAGTTCTGCGCCAAGACTTCTGTCGCCAGCTCCTCGATCCAGTACGAGAACGATGACCTCATGCGCGTCTATCACGGCGACGACTACGGCATTGCCTGCTGCGTGTCCTCCATGCGCATTGGCAAGGAGATGCAGTTCTTCGGCGCCCGTGCCAACCTGGCCAAGTGCCTGCTGTATGCACTCAACGGCGGTGTTGACGAGGTCTCCAAGAAGCAGGTCGGCCCCAAGTATCGCGCCGTCGAGGGCGATACGCTCGATTACGACGACGTTGTGGCCAAGTACAACGACATGATGAAGTGGCTCGCTGGCGTGTACGTTAACTCGCTGAACATCATTCACTACATGCACGACAAGTATTGCTACGAGCGCATCCAGATGGCTCTGCACGACAAGCACGTGCATCGCTGGTTCGCTACGGGTATCGCTGGCCTTTCCGTCGTGGCTGACTCCCTGTCTGCCATCAAGTACGCCAAGGTCCACCCCGTCCGTGACGAGAACGGCATTATCGTCGACTTCGAGACCGAGGGCGATTTCCCCAAGTACGGTAACGACGACGACCGCGTCGACCAGATCGCTCACGACGTTGTGCACCAGTTCATGGAGTACATCCGCATGAACGACACCTACCGCAACTCCGTGCCCACGACCTCGGTTCTGACCATTACCTCCAACGTCGTGTACGGTAAGAAGACCGGCTCCACGCCCGACGGCCGCAAGGCTGGCCAGCCGTTCGCCCCGGGTGCTAACCCCATGCACAAGCGCGATAGCCACGGCGCCATCGCTTCGCTGTCTTCGGTTTCCAAGCTCCCGTTCCGCGATGCTCAGGACGGCATCTCCAACACCTTCTCCATCATTCCGAGTGCGCTCGGCAAGGAGGATCAGGTGTTCTTTGGCGATATCGACCTTGATCAGCTGGGCGAGTAACTATTGTTAGTGCTATACTAACAATAACGATTACTGATTAGTGCGCCGGTTTCGGCCGGCGCCTATCAATCGAAGGAGACACATTATGAAGGTTTCTGAAGTTTCCGAGACTCAGGCCGATAACCTGGTCCACATGCTCGACGCTTACGCCGAGAAGGGTGGCCACCACCTGAACATCAACGTCTTCAACCGTGAGACGCTGCTCGACGCTCAGGCTCACCCCGAGAAGTACCCGCAGCTGACCATCCGCGTTTCCGGCTATGCCGTGAACTTCCACACGCTCACCAAGGAGCAGCAGGACGAGGTCATTTCGCGTACCTTCCACGACAAGTTCTAAAGGGATTTAACTCCCGCAGGATCGCCGGGGCTGTTTGGGTTACCTCCCAAAACGTCCTCGGACATGCAAGAAACCCTCGCTGCGCACTTCGTGCGGCGAGGGCTTCTTGCGTCCTGCGGAATATTTTGGGAGATAGCCCAAGCAGCCCCGGCGGGGTCCTGTGTAGTCACCCTTTAGGCGAAACTCTCCTAATTATTTGGATGAGTCGTTTACTTACTTGTACTGTTACCGTCTTCCCGCTGTTGTTGGGGTATGCTTTGTTCGTATGTAAACGTATGACATGTTGATGGGGGAGGGTGCTATGGCTCGCGAGGGCGCTCGTTCTAAGGATTCTGCTAAGCCTGGCATCAAGGAAGTTGCAGCGGTGGCGGGGGTTTCGCCCACTACGGTATCTCGCGTGCTTAATAATCGCGGCTATATTAGCCAAGAAACCCGCGATAAGGTCCATGCCGCGATGGAGCGCATCAACTATACGCCCAACGATATCGCCCGTGCCATGCTCAACGGTCGCCTGAACCTTATCGGCATGATCGTTCCCTTTGTGAGCAGCCCGTTCCATGCTCAGGTTGTGCAGGCGGTCGAGCGCACGTTGGCGGAAAACGGCTTTAAGATGTTGCTGTGCAACAGCGCCAATCGACCCGATCTTGAGCGTTCCTATATTGACATGCTCCGCCGCAATATGGTCGACGGCGTCATCGTCAACTCCCTCAATATCGGTGCTGAGGCATATGCCGAGATGGGCTTGAGCCTGGTTGGTATCGACTGCGACCTTGGCGAGGCCTCTGTTCAGATTGCGAGCGACAGCTATAGCATCGGCGAACTTGCCACGCGTCGCCTGATCGATGACGGGTGTTCACGCATCCTGTGCCTGCGCAGCAATAGCCGCATGCGCATGCCTGCCAATAAGCGTACCGATGCCTACCTCGATGTTGTTGAGCAGGCCGGTTTGCCCGCGCTTGTCCGTGAGGTCGAGTTCGTTAAGCCCGATGACGAAAAGAGCGCGGTCGTTGCGAAGATCCTCGATGAGAACCCCGATATTGACGGCATCTTTGCGGGAGACGACACGATGGCGGCCATCTGTCTCAACATTATGAAGCAGCGCGGCTTGAGCGCTCCGGACGATATTAAGGTCGTGGGCGCGGATGGTGCCCGCCGCACTATGACGTTTATGCCTGACTTAACAACCGTACGCCAAGATATCGATCGCATCGGAGAGCTCGCGGCGCAATCCATCATCGCTCTTGTTAACGGCGATAATCCTGAATCGAATATCAAGCTCCCCGTTGAACTCATTGAGGGCAAAACCGCGTAGTTCATCCCGTGCCAAAAGAATTCCTCAAACGCCTCTGATGACCGTTCGCCGGCATATGTCAACCGTTTGCCGACGACTGGAACTGCGAAAAGACGTATTGATGTGAAAACGTTTGACATATGAAAACGATTGACATATCTTGCAGTTGTACCGAGTTAGTATCTTGTGGGAAAGGAAGTCTCGGATGCACAAGGTGTATTACCAGCCTGAGGGAATTTGGGTAGGCGACATCATGCCGTACGGCGAGGACGGCACGTTCTATCTCTATCATCAGCGTGACACGCGTAACCCCGGACCTTTCGGAGAGCCGTTTGGCTGGGCACTCGCGACGACCAAGGATTTCGTCAACTACAAGGACTTTGGCGAGAGCCTTGAGCGTGGCGGCGACGAGGAAGTCGACCAGTATGTTTATGCCGGCACAGTGTTTAAGGTGGGCGACAAGTACCATGCGCTCTACACTGGTTGCAATCGCGATAAGGTCCGCGCGCGCTTGATGAAGCAGGTTCTTCTTCACGCAACGAGTGACGACGCCGTCAAGTGGGAGAAGAACATCGCCGAGACGCTGCTTCCGCCCCAGGAGGGTTACGATGACCGCAACTGGCGCGATCCCTTTGTTCTTTGGGATGAGGAGAACGAAGAGTACATGCTCATCCTCGGCACGCGTGTGGGCGAGGACAAGCGTCTGATGACCGGTCGTCTGGTCAAGTTCACCTCCAAGGACCTGGATACCTGGGAGTTCCAGGGCGACTGGTGGAATCCGGGCCTGTACACCATGTTCGAGATGCCTGATCTCTTTAAGATGGGCGACTGGTGGTATCTGGTGTTCTCTGAGTACAGTGATGGCAACAAGACCCGTTACCGCATGTCTCGCTCTATCAACGGTCCTTGGATCACTCCTGCGGACGATTCCTTCGATGGCCGCGCGTACTATGCTGCACGTACCGCATTTGACGGCGAGCGCCGCGTTCTCTTTGGTTGGGTTCCTACGCGCGACGAGGGCGGCGACCCCAGCTCTTACCTGTGGGGTGGCACTTTTATGCCTCTCGAGATCGTTCAGCGTGCCGACGGAACGCTCGGCACCAAGCTTCCCGACAGCATGCTTGGCGCCTTTGGCGAGGCTAAGGCAGTCGAGGCCTTTGAGCTTTCGTGCGAGTCGGGCAAGGTCGAGCAGGTGCTCGCCGCGGATGCCGGTTCTACCTATATGCTCGACGCCGACATCGAGCTCGCCGGTGACGCTGCCGGCTTCTCGGTGAAGCTTGCCGAGGACGCCGAGTCCGGTCTTGCCTATGAGTTCCGCGCCAACCTGCGTGAGGGCAAACTCGAGTTTACGGCGGCCCCCCAGTATCCGTGGTTCCAGGTCAACAACATGGGCCTCGAGCGTCCGTTGTTCTTTAAGGGCGAGGGCACTCACCATGTGCGTCTGGTCGTCGACGACGACATCGCGACCATCTTTGTCGATGATGTTGCGCTCAACGCTCGCTTCTGCAACAAGCAGGGCCAGGGTGTGGCGCTTACCGTCACCGACGGTGCGCTCAAGTGCGCAAACGCAACGATCGCGTCTCTGTAGCGGCAACGAACCGTTTTATGATTTAGAAAAGGAATGGAGAGGAACATGGACTACAAGGCAGTGTCCCAGCAAGTCGTCGACAACGTCGGCGGACTGGAGAACATCGAGGGCGCCACGCATTGCGTGACCCGTCTGCGTCTGGTGCTCAAGGATACGAGCAAATACAACAAGGCCGAGCTCGAGAACATCGATGGCGTCAAGGGCGTGCTGTACAACAGCGGCCAGCTCATGATCATCTTCGGTACCGGTACCGTCAACAAGGTTTACGATGAGTTTATGGCTCTGACGGGCGTTAAGGAGATCAGTGCTTCCGAGGTCAAGGGCGCCGAGGCGGACAAGAAGGGCAAGTTCTTCTCGGTCCTCAAGGTATTCTCGGATATCTTTATCCCCATCATTCCTGCCTTCGTCGGCGCTGCAATCATCATCGGCCTTAAGTCGCTGATCGTTGCCAACGGCCTCTTTGGCATGGAAGGCAGCCTCGCCGATCACAGCGAGTTCCTCAAGAACCTCGCAAGCTTCTTTGCCATTATCGCCACCACGTTCGACTACCTGCCTGTCCTGGTTATGTACAGCGCGGTCAAGCGTTTTGGCGGTAACCCGATCCTGGGCATCCTCGTCGGTATCGTCATGGTTCACCCGAGCCTTATGAACCGCAACACGTTCGTTATGGACCCGACGGGTGCTGAGTACTGGAACTTTGGTCCGCTATCCATTCCCATGGTTGCTTTCCAGGGCGGCGTGTTCCCTGCAATCCTGACTGCCTGGTTTATGGCCAAGGTCGAAAAGATTGCCCAGAAGTACATCCCCGAGGTCGTTTCGTTCGTCTTTGTCCCGACCGTTACCCTGATTCTTGCTAACGTCGCCCTGTTCACCGTGTTCGGCCCGCTCGGCAACCTGATCGGCGACGTCCTCGGCGGCGTAATCGATATCCTGTACAACAGGATGGGCGTCTTTGGTGCCTTTGTCTTCGCCGCGTTCCTGCAGCCGCTTGTCGTTACCGGTACGCATCAGTTCATCCAGGGTATCGAGGCAAACCTCGTCGCCACGACTGGCTTCAACTACATCCAGGCCATCTGGTCGGTTTCCATTATCGCCCAGGGCGGCGGCGCCATCGGCATGTACCTCATTCATAAGAAGCATTCCAAAGAGCGCAACATCTGCATGTCGTCCTTTATCCCGACGCTGGTCGGAATCTCCGAGCCCGCTATCTTCGCTGCAAACATGCGCTACTCGATCATCCCGTTCATCTGCGCTTGCATCGGTGCAGGCTGCGGCGGTGCCTTCGTGAAGCTCTTTGAGGTGCGCGCCATCGGTCAGGGTCTGACCGGCGTGCTTGGCCTGCTCATCGTCACGCCCGAGACGCTCATGTGGTATGTGGCTGGCAATCTCATCGCCTTTATCGTGCCGATCGTCTTGATCTTTGCCTACAACAAGGCAAAGGGCGTGCCGACCACTGATGAAGAGGGCGCTGGCGCTGGCTTCGATGTCAGCTTCTAGTTGAGCCGTTCAGCGTAATCTGAGGATAAGTCCATTTGAGGAAGGGCGTTCGGCTCGTGTGAGTCGAGCGTCCTTTCCCATAGACGAGAAGGTCAATGGCGATGTTTAATCAAAAAAACAAGGTGATGCGTGCGGACTATGAGCAGTGGCGAGCTGGACAGGATGAGACGGCGGCTCGCATCGCGTCCGACCCCGATAGGCTTTTGTTCCATGTGGAGCCTGAGCTTGGCTGGCTCAACGACCCCAACGGTTTGGTTCAGATTGGTGATACGTATCACATCTATCATCAATACGATCCGTTCGATGCTGCGCATGGCGGTCCAGTGCTTTGGAACCATCTGACGACAAAGGATTTTGTGACGTACGAGAATCGCGGCCCCGTGTTGTTCCCCGATTCCGATTTGGATTCGAGCGGAGCGTATTCTGGTTCTGCCTTTGTACACGACGGCAAGATTCACTACTTCTATACCGGCAACGTCAAGCATTTTGACCGCGATGATTACGACTACGTGTTGACGGGCCGTGAGCAAAACCAAATTCATATGGTTGCCGAGAATCCCGACGAATTGGGCAAGAAGCGTGTGGCTGTTGGGCCGGTCGATTACCCCGACGATATCGGTACGCACGTACGCGACCCCAAGATCCTTGAACACGATGGTATCTACTACATGGTTTTGGGCGCTCGTACGAAAGACGACCGCGGCTGCGTGCTTGTCTATACCTCGAGCGATCTAGAGGACTGGAGCTATGCGACGCGCATTGAGTTGGGCGAGAAGTTTGGCTTTATGTGGGAGTGCCCCGATCTGTTTGAGCTCGATGGTGAGCTTATTCTCGTTTGCTGTCCGCAGGGTGTGTCCGCCGATGGTTGGCGTTACCGCAATCCGCACCAGTGCGTGTGGTTTCCCATCGAGGCCGATTGGGAGGCGCCGAGTTTTAAGATCACCGGGCAGGGCATGCCCCCGATGGTCGATGCCGGCTTTGATTTCTACGCACCGCAGTCCTTTGAGGATGCTGCGGGTCGGCGTTTGATGATCGGATGGTCGGGATGCCCCGATGCGACGGCAGAAAGCCCGACGGTGGCACGCGGGTGGCAGTGCGCGTTGACGGTGCCGAGAGAGCTGAACATGCGCGATGGTAAGCTCTGTCAGCAGCCGGCGCACGAGATTGAGGGGATGCGCGGCGACTGCGTTCGCGCGACAGGCGGTGAAACCGTTGAGGAGCCGGGCCGCCTGTTTGATCTTGTGGTTTCCTGTGAGGGCGCCCAGGTGATCGAGCTCGAAATCCGCAAGGGTGTCTTTGTGCGTTATACGGACGGGATGCTTACCCTCGATATGGGTGACGAAGGCTATGGGCGCGACCAGAGGTCGATTGAGCTCGGCGAGCTTCGCGACCTACGCGCGCTTTCGGACACTACGATGGTCGAGATTTTTGCAAATGGCGGCGAGGCGGCACTTACGAGCCGTACCTATTCGCCGGCGGTTCCGGCGATGGAGCTGCACGCCGAGGGTGCGGCATCGATGAATTTCTACCGCCTCGTGCATTAACCGTGCGTGGAGCACGATTGGATTTGCTGGACGGAATGTGTCGCAGTTGTCGCGGCCAACTACCGCTTACCGCATATAGTGACCGTTTGCGGAATAAGTAACACTCCTTAATAAACCGTGTAGAATCTCAGATAAGCACGGAGTTTTCCAGGGAGACGCTGTCCTTTGTTATGTGCAAAGGGCGGCGTCTCTTTGGCGCTTGGGGGTCGTTCTGTAGCAGGACGGCGGGCGTGTGTCACATATTAAAAAGCCAACGTCGAGATGGGTCGTGATAATAATGGGCAAGTACATAATCGTGGTTGAATCTGGTTCGGATGTGACGCCAGAGCTCTGCGAGCGCTACGGCATCGTGCGCGTGCCTATGCATGTCACGATTGGTGACGAGACCGTCGAGGACGGCTCGATCGATCCGCTCGAGATTTATTCGCGCTGCAACGAGTTTGGCGTGATGCCCAAGACCAGCGGCTGTGCGCCGGCAGATTTTGCGCATGTGTACGACCGCATCCATGCCGAGCAACCCGACGCGACCATTCTGCATCTTGCATATTCCGAGGCCACGACCTGTTCGCATCAGTCCTCTAAGATTGCGGCTCAGGGGCGCGACTACGTGTTCTCCATGGACACGCGCTTTGTCTCGGTGGGCCAGTCGCTCGTTGTCGTCGAGACCGCCAAATACATCGAGGCTCACCCCGATGCCACCGTCGACGAGATCTTCGCCTTCGCGAACTCCGTCATGGACCGCGTGCTGCTGGGCTTTGTTCCTACCGATCTTGCCTTCCTTAAGGCGGGCGGTCGCTTGTCCAACGTCGCATTTCTTGGCGCACATCTGCTCAAGATTAAGCCCTGCATTGAGGTGACGGGCGGCAAGTTCGTGGCGACCAAGAAGTTCCGCGGCTCTATGCTCAAGTGCGCCCGCGCCTTTATTGACCACATGGTTGCGAAGGGCGAGATCGACTACTCGCACATTGGCCTGGCGTATTCGGTAGGCCTTTCCCAGGAGCTGCGCGACGACATGGAAGTCTATGCGCACGACCTGGGCTTTAAGGACATTACCTGGACTCAGGTCGGCGGCGTCATCTCGAGCCACTGCGGCCCGACCGCCTTCGGTGCGGTGCTCACGCTTAAAGCGTAAAGGCCGCAGGCGAGCGTTCTTCAGCCTGACATCTCGACGTAGACCCCAGCCATGGTGATGGGGGATAGATTAAAACGTGCCATTCTAGCCCGAGACGTTTAAACGCAAGCACATGGGCTAGAATGGCTCTGGCATTTTAATTGGTTGCATCCAAGGAGAGGCAAGGTAGCGCGAATGGCAGAAATGACGCTTGAGGGTGTGGACGCTCGTCCCGAGGACTCTGCGTTTGCCCTTGGCCGCGTGCATTCGATCGAGACGATGGGGACGGTCGACGGACCCGGCATCCGCTTCGTAGTGTTTGTCCAAGGCTGCCCCATGCGCTGTGCGTATTGCCACAACCCCGATACCTGGTCGGTTAACGGCGGCACGATGGTGACCGTCGAGCACCTTATGGACGAGTTCCAGAGTAACCATGAGTTTTACCGCAGCGGTGGTATTACGGTGTCCGGCGGCGAGCCGCTCCTGCAGCCTGAGTTTTTGGCCGACCTGTTCCACGCCATGCACAATAACCACGATGGTCGTGTGCACACCTGCTTGGATAGCTGCGGCTATGCGTTCGATCCCGCGCATCCCGAGAAGTTCGATGCCGTGCTCAACGAGACCGACATGGTACTGCTCGATATTAAGCATGCCGACCCGGTCGAGCATAAAAAGCTGACTGGGTGCGATCCCGCACGCATTCTGGCGTTTGGCGATGAGCTTGCACGTCGCAAGATCAAGGTCGTTATCCGCCACGTGGTGGTGCCGGGCATTACCGACACGGTGGAGGAGTGCGAGAAGCTCGGTCGCCTCATCGCTCCATGGCACAACGTGGTGGGCCTGGAAATGCTGCCGTATCACACGATGGGTGTCGTCAAGTACGAGCAACTGGGCATTCCCTATAAGCTCGAGGGCGTGCCCCAGATGGATACCGCGCGCATGCCCGAGTTGCGTAATGCCGTTATGACCGGCATGAAAAAGCGCCGCGCGGAGCTAAAAAACGCCATCGGCTAGCAAGTCTTTTGCTCCTCTACGATACCCGCGCTGCGGTGGTCTAGCGACTTCGTATTGCGCGGTTGAGTCAAAATGCTGGTACCATACCGTGGATAGCAGTTTTCACGGGTTTGGGGGATGGTATGCCTACCATCGCAATCATCGGTGCACTCGAAAAAGAGGTTGCGCAGATTAAAGAAGAACTGAACGGCGCTCGTGTGGCACAAGAGGCGGGCTTGACCGTTGTCAACGGCGAGCTCGACGGTTTGTCCGTTGTTGCTACGACCGCTGGCATGGGAACCGTAAACGCCGCGGCGGCAACGCAGCATCTCATCAGCAAATATGCCCCGCAGGCCATTGTGTTTTCGGGCATTGCGGGTGGCCTAAACCCTAAGCTCCATATTAACGACGTGGTTATAGGCAAGTGCCTGCGCTATCTCGATACTGACACGGCGCTCATCGCCGAGTCGGCGCCGGGACTCGAGGAGTTTGTCTCGACGCCGGCGTTGGCTGATGTTGCCGCCGCCGTGCTTGCCGAGCATGGATTTGTGGATGCCTCGGCGGATGAGAATTCTGCGGAGAAGGACCCCAAGCAGTTCCTGTGTGGCACTATCGCCACGGGTGACCGCTTTGTTACGGGTGACGCCATGCGTAACGCTGCGATTGAGGCCACGCATGCCGATTGCGTCGAGATGGAGGGCGCGGCAATTGCGCACATCGCGGCCAAGAATGGTGTCGATTGCCTGGTGCTGCGCGCTATCAGCGATAATTGTGACGAGGCATATGACGCGTTTTGCGAGCGCGAGTTCGATCTGGATGAGTACGCTCGCACCGCGAGCGGCATCACGCTTGACATCGTTCGTCGTATCGCCGCCGCGCAATAGCACACCCGTTTTGTAAAAATCTACGACCAAGGAGTATCCATGGCCGATTCCATTAACTATCAGCTTGCCAAGTTTGTTGCCAGCTACGGCAAGGTTTCGCAGATCCCCGAGTCCACCTGTCCCGAGGTGAGCTTTGTGGGCCGCTCCAATGTGGGCAAGTCGTCTATCATGAACAAACTCTTTGGCCGCAAGAACCTGGTCAAGGTTTCGAGCACGCCGGGCAAGACGAGCAACATCAATTTCTTCGAGGCCGACGACGTGCACTTTGTGGACCTGCCGGGCTACGGTTTCGCCCGTCGTTCCAAGGCCGAGCGCGACCGCTGGGCCGAGCTTATCGGCGACTTCTTCGACTCAGAGCGCAGCTTTAACCTGGTTGTGTCGCTGGTGGACATTCGCCACGACCCCAGTAAACTCGACCATGACATGATCGACTACCTGCAGGGCAACGAGTTCAACTTTATCGTCTGCCTCACCAAAGCCGACAAGCTCAGCCGCACCCAGCAGGCCCGCCAGGCAGCAGCCATCAAAAAACAGCTCAACGTTCCGGCCGAGAACGTGATCATCACAAGCTCCCAGACCGGTATCGGCATCGATGAACTAAAAAAGCGCATCGCCGAGGCCTGCCTCTAGCAAGTGCTCCTTACCAGCAAGAGCCCCTGCCAATAAAAATCAACTATCAGCTCGGCGCCCCTTCAAAGCGTGGGTCCCTGTAGACATCCTCAGCAAGGTAGGCGCAGGGACGGTCGGGATGTTCCCTCAAAATCATTCCGCAGCGCGAAGGCCCCTTGTCCGTCGCTCCGTAGGAGCAGGGCAAGGGGCCTTCATGCGCGAGGACGATTTTGAGGGAACATCCCGACCGTCCCGGACAGGTATATGGGGAGGATGTCTACAGGTACTCGATTTGAGCGCCCTCGGTGTCGCACGTCAGAATGTGCGTGTCACACTTGGGGAACTGCTCGCGCAGCTTGACCTGCAGGAACTTCGCCACGATGGTGTCGTCAGTCACGGCCATGAGGGTCGAGCCCGAGCCGCTGATCCAGATGGTCTTGGCGCCTCCGTTAAGGCAGGTGTCGCGCACGGCGTTGTAGTCGGGAATCAGACGGCGACGATAGGGCTCTTGAATGCGGTCGTCATTAGCGGCGGCAATCAGGTCCAGGTCACCAGTCTCCAAGCCGCGCGTCATGCCGGCGATGCGGCCCATCTGCCACACAGCGGTGGAGAGTGGAATCTCCTGCGGCACAACCTTGCGTGCCTCGCTCGTATGTACCTCGTAGGGTGGAATCACGGTAATAAAACGCAAGCGATCGCTCACCTCGTAGCGCAGGCACTGGGGGAGCGAATCGGTCGGCGTAAAGGAGCAGACGGCGCCGCCCAGGATGGCGGGGGCGACGTTATCGGGATGGCCCTCGACCTCGGTGGCGATGCGGACGAGTTCGGCGCGGTCGACGGTGTGGCCTGTCAGCGCGGCGGCAGCCATGATGCCGGCGACGACGCAGGTGGAGCTGGAACCCAGGCCGCGGGCGACGGGCACGTCGGTCTGAATGTCGATAGCGACGGGGAAGGCCGGCTCGCCCCAGGCGGCCAGAGCATCGACAAAGCTCACATAGACCAGGTTATTCTCGTTTTGAAACTCCTCGGGGCAGCCCGTGATGGTGAGCTTGTCGGCACGCTCAAAGGTAAAGTGCGAGTAGAGGCTGACGGCCATGCCGAGGGTATCGTATCCAATGCCCAAGTTGGCGCTGGTTGCTGGGACGGTGATTTTGATCATGTGGGTCCTCCTGGGCGGGTCTGGCCGTTTAGTTCGCTGCTCGGGCAGTCCTGGCTCGCTCGGAAAGCACATTAAGTGCTTTCCGGCTCGTGCGGAACTCGCGACGAACTAAACGGCCAGACCCGCTCGCATGCTCGTCATTATCCCGAAAGCTAAATAAAAAGAAGGTGCGCCGGCTTTCGCCGGCGCTTAATAAGGGATCTAGTCGGTGCTCATTCGTTTTGCTGCAGACTCGACGTAGCCGGCCATCTCATCGACGTCGCAGACGTCTTCGAAGCGGACGGGTTTGGATTCGAGTTCGGCGAGCTGGGTCGGGGCGACCGTGTTGGTGGCCTGCTCGAGTACGCGCATAGCCTCAAAATCATCCTCGGGAACGTCGAGGCCCAGGGCGTCGCAGCAGGCGCGCGGGAACTTGTAGGGGCTGGCGGTCGAAAGCAGCACGCGAGCCTTGGCGCCCTCGGCGGGAGCGACCTTTTCAAAGACGTGATAGCCGCAAGCGGTGTGCGGGTCGATCACGTAGCCGTTGGCGTCCCAGCAACTCTTGATGGCAGCGCGGACCTCGTCCTCGCTGGCCCAGCCGCAGCCAAAGACGCTCTGAATCTTGGCCAGCAGCTCGGCGGGTACCTCGTAGCGACCGGTCTGTGCCAACTGCTCCATAAGGCCGGCAACGAGTTCGCAGTCGCCATCGGACAGGAAGTACAGCATGCGCTCCAGGTTAGAGCTGATGAGGATGTCCATCGACGGCGAGATGGTCGTGAAGAACGGGCGGTTACGGTCGTAGACGCCGGTGGTCAGGAAGTCGGCAAGCACGTTGTTCTTGTCGCTCGCGACGATGAGCTTGGCGACGGGCAGGCCCATGCGCTTGGCGTAGTAGCCGGCCAAGATATCGCCAAAGTTGCCGGTGGGCACACAGAACTCTACGGCGTCGCCAGCCTCGATAGCGCCGGCGCGCAGCAGCTGCGCATAGGCGGCAAAGTAGTAGACGACCTGCGGTACCAGACGGCCGACATTGATAGAGTTGGCGCTCGAAAGCACCGTGCCGGCGGCTTCCAGGCGCTCGGCAAGCTCCTTATCGGCAAAGATGCGCTTGACGGCGCTCTGGGCGTCGTCAAAGTTGCCGCGGATGCCGCAGACGGCGACGTTGTCGCCCTCCTGCGTGGACATCTGCAGGTTCTGGACGCGGCTAACCTTGCCCTCGGGATAAAAGACGGTGATGCCCGTGCCCGGGGCGTCGGCAAAGCCGGCGAGTGCTGCCTTGCCCGTGTCGCCCGACGTAGCGGTGACGATCATGATGCGCTCGGCGCCGCCGTCCTTGGCGGAAGTGCGGGCCATGAGACGGGGGAGCATCTGCAGGGCGACGTCCTTAAAGGCGCTCGTGGGGCCGCCAAAGAGCTCCATCACATAGGTCTGAGGGACGTCAGCGCCCGGCGCAGCGTCGAGTTTGACGAGCGGCGTAACCTCTTCACTCGCGAACGTGCCGCGGTATGCCTCGTCGACACACGCCGAAATTTCTTCGGCCGTGTAATCATTCAGTAACATTCCCAACACATCTTGAGCGATTTCAAAGTACGATTTATCTGCAAGCGAGCTGATATCGACCTGCTGGGTGCCGAGCTCGTCCGAGACAAACAAACCCCCGTCGGGAGCGATGCCGGTGCGGATTGCCACCTTACTTGAGCACGATAAAGTGCGTCCTCGTGTACTATGATAAGTTCCCATATAACACTGCTCCTCGGATGCCTTGGTCCCAATCGGTGAAACCATGGTATCAGAGCGCGCAAAATAGGTTCGCAGAGGCTTTTTAGAAAGGTAACCTCCAGCCCATGATTAAGATTGCCAAGTTTGGCGGCTCGTCGGTCGCCGACGCCGAACACTTCAAGAAGATCAAGGCCATCGTCGATGCCGACCCTGCCCGCCGTTTTGTGGTGGTTTCCGCCTGCGGTCGCCGCTTTAAGGGCGACACCAAGGTGACCGACCTGCTCTACCTGGTTAA